>JABFRG010001173.1 GCA_013141295.1 Polyangiaceae bacterium | reverse complement strand
TCTGCGCCGCCAGGTTGGCCGAGCTCTGGGTGAGGGAGCTTTCGATCTCCCAGGCGCTGCCCCCCAGGTCGCCGTTCTTCTTGGCGCGGACGGCCTTGAAGTCGCTGGTGTTCTGCGCCCAGTTCCAGGAGAGGTCCTCGGGCTTCACCACGAAGGAGCGGAAGTTCTGCGGCTCCCAGCGGCCGTCGCCCACCACCCACAGGCTGATGCCCACCGAGGCGCCGGTGCCGGCCGCCACCATGCGCAGCGGCAGAATCGGCGAAGCGCCGTTGGTCGTCACACGCACCGGCTTCATGGCGGCGACGCTCTTGCCGGGAACCAGCTTGAGGGCCAGAAAGTCGAAGCTCTCCTTCACGTAGGCGGCCACCACCGGTGCCACTTCGGGCGAGAGGCGATAACCCTTCTCGGTGAGCCAGCGGTTCAAGGCCTGCGGATCCGTGGCCCGGAGCTGCACGGTTTCGTAGGGGCCCACCGTCTCTTGTCGCAGCACGGACACGCCGTCCCCACTCTCCGCGCCGGTGGCGACGGCGCCGGAGTTCTTCGGCGAGTTGCACTGGGCGACCGGCGGCGGGCAGTTGCGCGGGGGCGCGATGACCTGCACGCTGGTGAGGCTATCGAGGACGCCGAAGACCGTGTCGGAGCTGACGCCGACGATGGCCTCGCCCTTGATGGGGAGCACCCAGGCGAACGAGTCGGGGCTGCCCTGGTAGCGAATCTGATCGTAGAGCGTCGTCTGCTGCGGGCTCACCGTGAGGACCATCCGGTGGTCGGTCACCACGGTGTTGTTCTCGGGCGGCGCGAAGCACCCGCCGCACGCGGCCGCGCTCCGCTCGAAGGCGAAGAAGAGCGAGGTGGCGCCCAGCAGGGCCAAGGCAGAGCTAACGACGACTCGACGGGTGCGCATCATGCTGACCGCCAAGCATCGCCCGTGCCGAGCATGTAAGTATAGGTAAATGCTGGCCGATGGTGCTCAGGCGCCGGTCTTCATCCGGACACATTTTGCGGCGCCTGGCACAGTTGGGCACGCGGCGAAAAGTTCGCGCTAGCGTCGGCGTCGGGCGCGGAAGGCCGCGACCCCTACGAGACCCAAGCCGAAGAGACCGGCCCACATACCGCCTCGACCGCTGGGACCAGTGGCGCAGCCACCCCCGCCGGAGCCGACCGTTACCTCGGTGCCGCGCGGCGCCTGGCCGATCTCCTTGCATTCGTCGTACACCGGGCAGAGCGGGACGTCTTGCTCCTTGGTGATCTGCCGCGTTCGCGCCAGCTCGCCCTGATCTGCGGACGCCTGGAGCGCGAGGTCGGCAGCCAGCGATGCCTGCGGGAGGTCGGCGCGCATGCGCGTCACGCGCAGGGCGTCCTTGTTTCCCAGGAGGAACCCCATGTCCTCCGCGAACACCTGCGCCGGCGTTTGCAACACTCCGCCCTGATCGTTCAGCTTCGCCGGATACTCGTCGGCGAGGTCGGTGCTGCCGTTGCGCGGGTCGTATTGCACCGACTGCATGATGCGCCGCTGCAGCTCGCCGCCGTACTGCGTGGTCGCGCTCTCGATCTCCCAGGCGCTGCCGCCGAGCGCGGCGTTCTTCTCCGCGCGCAGGCTCTTGAAGTTGCTGGAGCTGGAAGCCCAGTTCCAGGTCAGCTCCTCCTGCTTGACCGCGAAGGAGCGGAAGTTTTGCGGCTCCCAGCGCCCGTCGCCGATGACCCACAGGGTGATGCCCACCACCGCGCCGGTTCCTGCTGCGACCATGCGGAGCGGTAGCACCGGCGACGCGCCGCGGGTGGTCACGCGTACCGGCTTCATGGAGGTGACGCCGGCGCCGGGAATCAGCTTCAGCGCCAGAAAATCGAAGCCCTCGGCCACGTATGCGGCTACCACCGGGGCGATCGCAGCGTCGATGGTGTAGCCGTTCTGCGAGAGCCAGGTGGCGAGCGCCTGCGGGTCGGTGGAGCGGAGCTGCACCGTTTCGTAGGGGCCTACCGTCTCCTGCCGCAGCACGTCGACGCCAGGCGGCGATGCCGAGCCGGCATCGGCTGCTCCTCCGAAGCCGCCCTGCTGGCACGAGGCCGGCGGGCCAGGGCAGTTCCGGGGCGGAGCGAACACCTGCACGCTGGTGTTGGAATCGAGCACGCCCATGACCGCGTCGGAGCTGACGCCCACGATGGCCTCGCCCTTGATGGGCAAGACCCAGGCGAACGACTTGGGGTTCCCTTGGTAGCGAATCTGGTCGTACAGGGTGGTCTGCTGGGGGCTCACCGCCAGCACCATGCGGTGGTCGGTGATGATGCTGTTGTCTTCCGAAGGGTGAAAGCAGCCGCCGCACGCCTGGGCTTCACGCTCGGTCGCAACGAGCGCGACTGCAGAGCTGGCGCCGACGAGCAGCGAGAACGCGAGGGGGAGAGAGGAACGAGTGAATCGCATGGTCGGCCCCTAGCATGCGCCATTCCACGCCGCGCGAGGCCGCGAATTTGCGCTCATACGGCGGATCTATGGGGACGCGCGGATCACGCCTGGCACAACTCGGCGCGAAGGTCACTCGAAGCGCCAGTCACAGCTCGTGCGCGCCAGATCGAGGAACGCGCGCACCTTGGCCGACAACAAGCGCGTGGACGGATAGACGATCTGGATCGGGAGCGGCGGAGGCTCGTACTTGGCCAGCGCCACCACCAGGCGCCCGGACCGAAGCGCAGCCGCCGCTTGATAGGCCAGCACCATGGTGACGCCGCCTCCCGCTTCGGCGTGCGCCAGCGCCGCATCGGCGCTGTTGGTCGTGTACTTCGGCGAGAGGCTCACCCGAGATTCTTCTCCGCCTACCGCGAACCTCCACTCCGCGGTGGCGCTGAAGGCGGTGAAGTGGATGATGTCGTGCCGAAGCAGATCGTCCGGACGCCGCAGCCGCCCGTGCGTCTCCAGGTAGCCGGGCGACGCCACCACCACCCGCCGCGTCGAGCCCACCGCGCGCGCGACGTAGCTGGCGTCGTCCAGGAGGCCGATGCGCACCCCGGCGTCGACGCCTTCCTCCACCAGGTTGACCATGCGATCGGCCAGCACCAGCTCGCCACGGACCTCCGGGTAGCGGAGCAGGAACGCCCCCATGAGTGGCGCCACGTGGAGCCGGCCGAACACGTAGGGCGCCGACACCACGAAGCGTCCGCGGGGGACGGTGCGCTCTGCCTGCGCGGTCTCCTCGGCCTCGCCCACGTCCGCGAGAATGCGCCGGGCCCGGACCAGGTAGCGTGCGCCCGCGTCGGTCAGCGTCACCGAGCGCGTGGTTCGCTGCAGCAACCGCGCGCCCAGGTGCTCTTCCAGCGCCGCCACCTGGCGTGTGACCGCCGACGGCGAGAGGTGAAGCCGCCGCGCTGCCGGCGCGAAGCCGCGGAGGTCGGCCACGGTGACGAAGACGTGCATGGCGTCGAGGCGATCCATCTCACCATTGCAGAACCTGCAATAGTCCTGTGTCAAGGAAGCTCATTGTTGAAGCCCGGTCGGGGCCGCATCTTCCCGGTGCGTCGGACGAAAAGGTCGCCCACGCCATTCCAAGGAGCCCACCATGTCCCTCACTTCGCGCATCCCCACCCCCGCCACCATCGACGCCGCGCCCGCCGCCGCGCAGCCGCTCCTCGAGGCGGTGAAGAAGCAGATCGGCAGCGTCCCCAACCTGTTTCGCATCGTCGCGAATAGCCCCGCCACGCTCGAAGGCTACCTGGGCCTGAACGCTGCCCTGGGCAAGGGCAAGCTCGACGCGCGGACCCGCAACCGCATCGCCATGGTGGTGGCCGAGGAGAACGGCTGCGACTACTGCCTCGCCGCGCACACCTATCTCGGAAAGAACGTCGCCAAGATGGACGACGCGGAGCTCACGGCGAATCGCGCCGGTGAGTCCGCCGACCCCAAGGCCCAAGCGGCGCTCCGCTTCGCGGCCAAGGTCGTGCGCGCCCGTGGCCACGTCGATGCCGCCGACGTCGAGGCGGTGAGGCAGGCGGGGTACGACGACGGGCAGGTGCTCGAGATCCTCGCGCACGTCGCCCTCAACACCCTCACCAACTACGTCAACAGCGCGCTCGCCACCGAGATCGACTTCCCGCGCGTCGCGCCCCGAGGGTGATCGTCGTGATCCGCCAACCGATACCCCCGTTCACGCGGGAGACCGCCGCGCTCAAGGCGCGACTGGCCGAAGACGCCTGGAACACCCGCGATCCGGTGCGGGTCGCCGCTGCGTACACCGAGGACAGTCGCTGGCGAAACCGCGACCAGTTCATCCACGGGCGCGACGCCATCGTGGCCTTCCTCGAGAAGAAGTGGGCCGAGGAGCTCGACTACCGATTGGTCAAGGACGTCTGGGCCTTCGGTGCCGACCGCATCGCGGTGCGCTTCGTCTACGAGTGTCGCGACGCGGCCGGAGCCTGGCGCCGCGCCTACGGAAACGAGCAGTGGGAGTTCGACGAGCGCGGCCTCATGCGTCGCCGCGAAGCCAGCATCAACGACCTACCCATCGGCGAAGGAGAGCGGCTCTTCCGTTGGCCGCTGGGACCCCGCCCGGAGGGTCACCCCGGGCTCGCGTAGTCGGAGGCAATATGCAGAATGCACCCAAGTTCCCCAGTGACGTCGCCTTCACGCCCTCGGTGAAGGCGGTGCAGGAGCGGCTCGGCTCCCGGTCTGCCTACGCACGCATGGAGCGCGGGGGCGGCTGGGAGACCGAGATCACCGAAGACCTGGCGGACTTCATCGGCCAGCAGGTGAGCTTCTACCTCGCCACCTCGAACGCCGAGAACCAGCCGTACATCCAGCATCGCGGCGGAGCCCCCAACGACCGCGCTTTCTGCGGGTGCTCGACCCCACGACCCTGGCGTTCGCCGACTTTCGCGGCAACCGCCAGTACATCTCCATGGGCAACCTGGCCGAGAACCCGAAGGTTCACCTGTTCCTCATGGACTACGCGAACCGCTCGCGGGTGAAGATCTGGGGCACCGCCGCGGTGGTGGAGGACGATCCGGCGCTCCTCGCGAAGCTCACGCTCCCGGACTACGACGCGCGGGTGGAGCGAGCCTTCGTCATCCGCGTCACCGCCTGGGACGCAAACTGCCCGCAGCACATTCCGCAGCGCTTCGAGGCTGCCGAAGTGGAGGAAGCCCTCGCACTTCGGGACCGACGGATCGCCGAGCTGGAGGCGCAGCTGGCAGCGCTACGCTGAGCATCAACCCTTGTCGCGGAGACCGCGGTGGATGCCGCCGAAGCCGGTGACGAGGGCGATGACCACGCCCTGAGCGCCGAGGAAGATGGCGGAGCCGAAGTCGAGGCTCTCGAGCACCAGACCGAGACCGAGGTCGGCGACGCCGTAGAGCGCGCCGGCGATGCCGATGGCCACCATGGCGGTGGTGCGCGTCGCGCGGGTCCACTTGGCGCCCGCATAGCCGGCGCCGGCGAAGGTGAGGGCGGTGGAGAGATACCAGGCGTAGCCGCCCACGCCGGGGATGTGGATGTTCAGGAAGACCACGTCGAACACGAGCGCCAGGACCACCGCGCCGATGCCGAGCGCGAAGGCGAGGGCCGCGGGGAGACCCGTCGGCTGGGGGACGCCGGCGCCGGCGCGACCGATGGCGTTGCCAAGACCTCCGAGACCCATGCCGCCCAGGCCCGGAACGCTCGGCATCTGGAACCCCGGCTGCGGCCCGCCGTACTGCTGGTGTTGCTGCTGGGGCGCGCCGTACTGCTGCTGCTGCTGCTGCTGGCCGTACTGCTGTTGCGGGTATTGCTGCGCGTACGGGTTGGGGGCCTGACCATTGCCATAACGGGGATCGTTGGATTGCATGACGAACCCTTGGAGCACGCCGCGTGCCGTCGTCGAACGCCCACGATTTACGGCAAAAACGTCGAGCGGCGCCGGGGTCGGCGGCAAGTAGGCAAACCCTTGCCGGCAACGCGAGCGAATGAATTTGGCACCGAGGGAAGGAATTGTTGGACCCCTCCGTACCGTGAGCCCATGAAGCTCAAAGCCGCGCTCCCCGCCTCCGCCCTCCTCCTCTCCCTCTTCGCTGCCACCGGTTGCACCGCCGAGACGGGGACCGACGAGCTGGTGGAGGACGAATCGGACCTGAGCGCATCGCGCATCCAGCAGCTCGGCAGCATCGCGCCGGGCGAGACCAAGACCGCCAGCTACACGTCGTCGCCGCTCTATCGGTCCTTCGCGTTCACCGCCAAGAAGGGCACCACCGTCGACTTCTGGGTCCGGTCGTCCACCGGCGATGCGGTCGCGTACATCCTCCGCAGCAGCCTCTCCACCCTCGTTCGCAACGACGACGCCGACGCCACCACCCGCGACGCCCACGTGAAGGCGAAGATCACCGCCGACGGCACGTACTATCTGGTGCTCAAGGAAGCCAAGAGCAAGGCCGCCACCTTCTCCGTCACGTTCGCGCCGCTGACCCCGGTGGACCCGCCGCCGCCGCCGGCCACGAGCGATCCCTTCGACGCCGCCAGCTGCACCGGCGCGCCCCTCGACTTCGTCTCCAAGTTCGCCCCCGGCGCCACCGAGGCGGTGCTCGGCAACTACCAGATCGTCCTTCGCAAGCGCCAGTGCAACAGCACCACCGGGTGCACGCCCTGGCAGACCACCAGCGAGCACGCGGGCCCCAGCGGCCACGGCAAGGCCACGTTGGCCATCAACCCCAACCGCCTGGTGCTGGTGGGCGACGAAGCCTCGAGCGCCTACGGCACGCCCTCCATCAAGCTGGGCACCGACTGCGTCCTCGGCAGCGGCACCGCGAGCTGCAACGACTACTACGTCACCGAGACGGCCCACGGCGCCTGGCCGCTCCTGGTGGGCCCGCGCGATCGCCACTATCGCGTGGGTCTCGACGGCGTCGGCAGCTACCACATCGACGGCGACAACGTGAAGCTCTCGGGCGCGTTGCTCGACCATTGCATGCGTCTCTCGGCGCACCCCACCGGCCCCGACGAGATCTACCCGAACGCGCCGTACAACGACTTCGAAGCGGCGATCCTCGTTCGCTACTGACCCTTGGCGCCGCCACTGCGATGAAACAGGTGGCAGTAGACGCCGTGCTTGGGCCGCAGGGTGACCATCGGGTCGAGCGCCAGCGGCCTCGATGCGTCGCGGTCGAGGCGATGGTGCTGCAGCACCATGGCGAGGATGATCGTCGCCTCCATCATCGCGAACGCGTTGCCGATGCAGGTGCGCGGTCCGCCGCCGAAGGGCAGGTAGGCGAACTTGTGACGCCCTTCCGAGCGCTCCGGCGAGAAGCGCATGGGGTCGAAGCCCTCGGGGTTCTCCCACAGCTTGGCGTCGCGATGCAGCACGTAGGGCGAGATGCCCACGATGCCGCCCTTGGGCAGGCGGAAGCCTCCGATGACGTCTTCCTCCAGCGACTGACGCTCGAAGGTCCAGGCCGGCGGATAGAGGCGGAGCGTCTCGTCGAGCACCATGCGCGTGATCTTCATGCGCGGAAGGTCGGCCAGCGTCGGGGTCCGGCCCTCCAGCACCGTGTGAATCTCTTCCTGGGTTTGCCGCAGCCAGTAAGGTTGCGTGGAGAGTGCATGGAACGCGAAGGCCAGCAAGTTGGCGGTCGTCTCGTGGCCGGCCAGCACCAGCGTGAGCAGCTCGTCGCGCAGCTGCCGATCGTTCATGCGATCGTCCTCGCCCTCGCCCACCACCCGCATGAGCATGCCCAGCAAGTCGTTGCCCGGATCCGCCTGCTTTCGCCGCTCGCCGATGATGCGATACACCAGCTCGTCGAGGGTGCGGCGCGCCTTCTGGTAGCGCAGGTTGGAGGGGGTAGGGAC
>JABFRG010000116.1 GCA_013141295.1 Polyangiaceae bacterium | reverse complement strand
GCGAAATCCAAGGAAGCGCCAGCGACGCCTTTGACGCAGGGGGGCTTCCGTGGCTTGATGCGTCGCATGCTGGCGCCGTCGGTCGTGGACTGGTTCACGCAGCTCGTCTATCGGCTCCCCGGCGGATACTACTTTCGCGTGGCGATTCGATGGCTTGCGGAGCACAGCGGCGTGCCCGCGGCGGTCCTCGGCGGCGCCGCGGCCCTGATCATCTACAAGTCCGCCAAGAAGCTCCTCCGCGTCCTCGTGTTCGTGTTCCTGGTGGCCATCGTCATCGTGTACGCCAGCCACGAGGGTTGGCTCGCCTGGTAGGTTCGCGCAAAAAACGCGCGCACGTCGGGCCTTCGGGGCTGGTATATAGCGCACCGCGGCGAATCCCGCCGTTCAACCAGGAAATACGGGTGCAGGGATGAATCTGTCCGATTTGAAGATCATCGTCAGCGGTGGTGCGCAGGGTATGGGTCGCCACTTCGCGCTTCGGCTCGTGGAAGCAGGCGCGTCCGTTGCCATCGGCGACGTGAACGAGGCCGGCCTCACGGAAACGAAGGAAGCGGCCAAGGGTCCGGGCAAGCTCTTCGCGCGCAAGCTCAACGTGGCCGACGAAGCCGACGTTGCCTCGTTCGTGGCCTGGTCGCACGAGTCCATGGGCGGCCTCAACGGCCTCATCAACAACGCCGGCATCCTCCGCGACGGCCTCCTCGTGAAGAAGGATCGCGAGACCGGCGCCGTGAAGAAGCTCAGCAAGGAGCAGTGGGACGCGGTCATCGGCGTGAACCTCACGGGCGCCACGCTGCTCACCCGCGACGTCGTCGCCAACATGGTGGAGACCGGCACCAAGCCGGGCGTCATCGTCAACATCTCCAGCGTGGCCCGCCACGGCAACCGCGGTCAGTCCAACTACACCGCGGCCAAGGCAGCCCTCGCCGCCAACACCGTCACCTGGGCTCGGGAGTTCGCGTCCTTCGGCATCCGCGTCGGCGCAGTGGCTCCGGGCATGATCGAAACCCCCATGACCCAGGGCATGAACCAGAAGGCGCGCGACGCCCTGGTGGCCAACATCCCGGTGGGGCGCATCGGCCTCCCCGAGGACATCTGGGTTGCCGTGAAGTTCGTCATCGAGTGCGACTACCTCAACGCGCGCACCATCGACGTCGACGGCGGCCTCTCGATGTAGGCTTCACGCCTACACTGCGCACCCGTAGAGGGTGCCCATGCAACGCGGAGTGGGTTTCAATTTCACTGAAATCCCCTCCGCGTTGAATTTTTGTTTGCGAATACCGCATGGATGGCGCATTGCTCTACTGTTCACGATTGTGACGTTTGAGTGACGACGCGATGGCGATTGCGGAAATCAGTCCACAGCTCATAGCCCGGTCCGAGAAAGCTTCCGTGGAGAAGGCGGGAGAGGTGCGCGTGGCGATCCACGACGCGTCCCGGGTCGAGTGGAGCGTGACCGTCCCTCTGCCGCGCGGCAAGGCCACCACGTACGAGATCGAGTTCGAGCTGCAGATTCCGGCCAACGCGTTCGTGCGTCACGCGCCCTGGGACCACCTGCAGTCGTATACGCGCCTCGACAGCCCGCACGGCACCGGTGGCGACGCGGTCACCATCGATGCGCTCCGGCGCGAGGTGCTCGCGTTGGCGCACCGGCTCACCAAGATCAGCGAAGAGTTTACGCGTCACTGCCGCCTCTCGGGCTCGCTCTTCAACGCCAAGGCGCCGCACCCGCTCGACGTCGACGCCCTCTCCTCCGCCATCGTCGACGCAGCGGCGCTCGCCAAGGCCACCCGTCGCGATCTCTGCCACGAGCGCGCCTGGCACGAGCCTTCGGAGCTGCAGCGGGAACGGCGCCTGGTGGACGAGTACGTGAGCGTGCGCTTGCTGGAGTTCTTGGCGAGCTCGGGCCGCTCCTTGCGCACCCTCATCGAGTCCCGATCACCGCACGTGGCGTCGTATCTCGACGCGGTCAACGACGTCGACGCGCGCACCGCCGATGCCCTCGAGCAAGAGCTCCTGTACCGCAAGGAGCGCGGGTTCCTCTCGGCGGATCCCAAGTCGCTGGCGGCCCTCGAGCGCTACCTCGACCGCGCCAGCCAGCTGAAGAAGCACTTCCAGGAGGTGCTGTTCCTCGAGGCCGAGACCTTTCAGGTGGCGGAGCGCATCCACCACGTGGTGGCCGCTTTCGTGGCCGTCATCGCCTCCACCTGGGCCTTCTTCTGGCAGATCGCCCTCGCCAATCGCGCCATCGGCGCCGGCGGCCAGATCGGCTCCGGCATCGTGCTCTTGGCCATCCTCGCGGGCGTGGTTTACGCCGGCAAGGACCGCATCAAGGAGATCGGGCGCGACTGGATCAGCGGTCGCGTGCACCGGCACTACGCCCAGCGGGTCGCCCGCTTCCGGGCGCCGGCCCGTCGCCTGCCGAGCCGCGACATCATCGCCAACGCCCGCGAGAGCTTCGATCAGTGGACGGTGAAGCTGCCGGACCCGCTCAACCCCGACAGCGGCGCCAAGGTGCTCGCCACCACCATGCGCTACGTGCAGCGGGGCAACGTGTTCCCCCAGACGGAGCTCTCGCGCGGTGGCGTCACTCGCCTCAAGCACGTCTTCCGCTACGATCTCTCGCCCATCTTCTCGCGCCTCGACGACGCCATGAAGCAGGTGCCGGTGCTCGACGAGGCCACGCACCGCGTGCGCTTCATCGATGCGCCGCGCTGCTACCGCGTCCCGGTGAAGGTGCGCATCACTACCGCCGCCGGCACCTCCGAGGAGGCGGGAACCTTGGTGCTCCACAAGCGCGGTCTCGATCGCATCGAGCGGGCGGGCGACGCGCACGATTCGGACCCCGATCTGGACGGCGATCTGGAGCCGAGCTGAAGGCCTTTCGCCCGCCGGAAGTGCGATTTTTCCGCGCGAATTTCCCTGAATGACCGCCCAGCGGGGTGCATCGGATTGTTTGAAGCCGATGCAGTCCCTCCTCGCCGTGTCCCTCCTCGTTCTTGGTTCTTTCGTGGCCGCCGGCTGCGCCGAGGCGCCCGCGCCCAAGGCGCCCGACGCGCCGATGGCCCAGGTGCGAGCCCCCGGCGAAGAGCTCTGCGCCTCCCAGGGCGACCCGACCGACATGAAGGTCTGCCGCGCCGAGGCCCGGCTCCGCGCCGCCCGCAAGGCCAAGGAGATTGGCAAGTACGAGTGCTACGACGATCGCGTCGGGCAGATGCACGCAGCCGTCCGCGAGCGCGACGCCGCCCGTGGTCGCCGCCGCGAGCAGATCGCCCTCGGCTACCAGCCGGACGAAGGCGCCCGCGTGAAGATCTCCGAGCAGCGGGTCAGCGAGATCTGGGACCACCTGCAGAGCGGCATCTGCGACGGCCACTGAGAGGCCTCGACGTCAGGGCGGGAAGATGGTCTTCAGCGCCGCGATGACGTCGGCGGCGGCCGCGGTGGCGGGCGTGGGAAAGCGCACCTTGAGCGTGGTGTTGGCCACGTAGGCTCGGGCCCGGAACGTCTCGTTGCGGTTCTTCGGCCAGGCAGCCACGTGGTTGGCCAGGCAGAAGTCGGCCCAGCTCGCGGTGAAGGTCTGGGTACCGAAGCGCGAAAGGCAGTCGGCCTCCACCTCGCCCCGCACCGCGGCGGCGTAGCTGCACCACATCTGCCGGCTCGTGGAGTTGATGCGGCAGAAGCAGCCGGTCGTGCAGGTCTTGGTGACGCCCTTCTCGAACGTGTACACGGTGCCCTCGTCCACTTGCCCGGTGAGGGGGAAGATGCGCGAGGATTGCCCGAGCACGTTGCCGGCGATGACCAGTAGTGCGGCCTCGTAGCTCGCGGGATCGCGGGTCTTGAGCGAGGCGACGGTGTCGATGAGGGTGGCGGAGTCGACAATCCACGCGGCGACGCGGCCGGGAATGGGGTCGGCCACGGTGACCTTCAGGCCGCCGTTGTAGGTGCACTGCTTCACGCCGGGGTAGGGGAATCCCGTGTAGGTTGCATCGACGCACGTCTCTTCGACGTACGGCTTCACCGAGAGCTTGGCTACCAGCGCGGCCGGCAGGTCGGTGGGAAGCGGCTCGAAGACCACGCCGCCGTCGTCCGGATTCCCGGCGTCCGGCGTGGGGGGAGGGGGCACGGCGCCGGTGTCGACCGCGGCGGCTGCATCGCTGGTGGGCGCGGGTGCCGGCGTGATGGTCGCAGCGTCCTGGCCGCTGCAAGCCGCGAAGGCAAAGGCCAGCGACGGGATCGCGAGAAGCGCAGCGGCCTTCACTTGGCTGCCGCGGGGGTGACGCCGTGGGCCGCGAAGAGCGCCTGCTCGGAGGCGCCGAAGGTGCCCACGAAGGACCCGTAGCTGCCGCAGGGCGATCGGGAGAGCTTGAGAGAGCCGGAGATGACCGCGACCACCACCGGGCGACCGTTCTCGAGCACCAGGACTGGCGCGCCGGAGTCGCTGCGGCAGGGCTGAGCGTCGCCGCTGGCGAGGCCCACGAAGGCCTCGTGGGTGGGCAGGAGCTGGTGATCCCAGTAACGGGCCACCTGGGCGCTGCGATCGTCGTCGGGGGAGAGGGCGCTGCGATCGCCCTCCTTCTTCTCGATGAGGGTATCGAGGGCGGTGCGGCTGGCGAACACGCTGCCGACCGCGCGGCCGCCGGTGGCCCGCAAGGTGACGGTACCGCGCTTGCGGATGCCGTTCTTGTCGGTCTCGTCGAAGCCGAAGCCGACCACCGTGAGCTTCTTTCCCACTTCCTGGACGGCGGGGTGGGCCGCGCGCACCAGCGCCGGCGTGATGCCGGGGGGCGCAGATTCCAGCTGCAAGAGCGCGACGTCGCTGCCGTACTCGATGAACCCGCCCTCGGCGAGCTTGGCGGCGGTGGCGATGACCACCTTGTAGCGAGGGCTCTTGAGTGACGCTTCGAGACCGGGCGCGAAATAGACGCCTGCGTCGAGCTTGTCGAAAGCGTCGCCCGCCGGGTCGGAGGTGACGCAGTGCTTGGCGGTGAGCACCAGATTCGGCCCCACCAGGGTACCCGTGCAGGATACATTGAAAGACGTATCGCCGGGGGCGCCCAGGGCGCCCACCGGACCGTAGACCGCTTCGCGTGCCACGACGCCGCCCTTGAGGTCGTCCTCCGACGAGGGCGCTTGCTCGGCGTCGGCTGCGCACCCCGGCAAGAGCCCGAGCAACATCACGACCGCCGCCGAAACGGCAGGGACGCGGACGCTACGCGGGCTCTTCGGGAAGCGCATGTTCGTTACTTGGTCGCGCCTTCGTCGTCGTGCGCGCCGAGGGGCTCACCCTGGCAAGCCGGCTCGTTCGCCGGGCACACGTCGGCCGAGTCCTCGAAGTTACCCGCCTGGAGCTTGGCGCGCTTGTTGGCCGGGAGCGATTCCATGTACGAGACGAGATCGCGGTAGGTGCCGCACTTGACGTCGGGGCGCGTGCAGACGGTCTTGGCGAAGGCCTTCATGGCCTCCCAGTAGGCGCCGCCGTTCCACTTGGAGAAGTGGTGGCCGATGTGCAGCGGCGCGCGGTTGCCGGCGAGGTTCTTCTCGAAGTACGCGTTGTACGTGTCGAGCACGTCCTTCTCGTACTTGGCGGCATTGGCCGCGTCGGCCACGCCCTTGGAGTGCGCCACGTAGTGGTTGTAGTCCATGGAGAGGGTGCGCTTGCCGCTGTTCTTGAGCACCAGCGAGGCGAGCGGGAAGTTCCACACGCCGTTGATCTTCTCCGGCCAGTAGTTGGTCTGCGCCACCTTGCTGGTGTCGTAGGTGAAGCCCTTGGCCTTGAGCACCGTGTAGAGCGCCGGGTCGTTGCCCAGCTGCGGCGCGCGGAAGCCGACGATGCCCGCTTCCTTGATGGGGTTCAGCTCGGTGCGCGGGGTGCCGTCCGGGTTGTTGAAGAAGAGGGGGCCGAACTGGTCGAACTCCTTCGTCCACTGATCGACGCTCCAGGTGGAGCCGTCCCAGTGACCCACCGCGTGGGATTCGATGGCGTGACCTTCGGCGTGGGCCGCGGCGGTCTGCGTGATGCGCACCTTGATCTCGTCGACGGTGCCGCCGAAGCCGATGGCGCTCTTGCCGCAGCTGCTGCCTTGCGGCGGGCAGTACTTCGTCTTGTTCGCGTCGGGCGTGTAGTACGACGGGTTCACGAAGTAGGTGAACTTGAGGGCGGCGCTGCCGTCACCCTTCTTCACGCTCTTGGCGAAGTCGCGCGACTCCTGCCAGAAGGCATTGTTGTAGGATCCATCGAACGCGAAGATGACGAACTGCGGCGGCTTCTCCGTGATGTCATCCTCGCTGGTGGGGGACGATTCGTCGGCGGAGCAGCCGGCAATGCCGACGGCGGACAGGGCGCAAACCAGGGGAAGAACGAAAAACCGCATGTTCATGCTTATGCTCCGAATTGCCAGTCTTGCAAGGGCTTTGGCGGCCAAAAACCGGCGTCCTGAGTGGAAGAGCGTGGGGAACTTTTGACCGGGGAAATGATGATCCAGCGTTGCCGCGGAAGTCGCGGCAACGTACGCAACCTTCCCCGGGAGACTTCCCTCGGAGAGCCGAAATAGGCGGAATTTGGCACCCGTCCTCCCGTGAGAGGCGGCTTTCTCCGGCGGCGTCCGTGCTAAAGGCTGCGCGCGATGCTGTTTCCTCACGTGCGGCCGTCGTGGATCCTGGCGGAGGACGAAGACTGGATCTTCGTCGACAAGCCGCCGTTCGTGCCGTCGCAGGCCTCGGACCCCAAGGTGCCGGACGACATCGTGGCGCGGCTCGCCGCGTATCTTGCGGAGCGCGACGGCGGGACGCCGTACCTGGGCGTGCACCAGCGTCTCGATCTCCCCACCAGCGGCGTGTTGGTCTTCGCCAAGCGCCGGGAGGCCAATGCCGGGCTCGCCCAGGCCTTCGAGAAGCGCAAAGTGGAGAAGACGTATCTGGCGCTGGTGTCCTCCTTTCGCGGAAGCCCGGGCTCGCGGCACACGCTGCGCGATACGCTGGCCAAGGGCGACGGCGGCGCCATGCGGGTCGTCAGCGGCCGCGCCGCGCAAGCCGGCCAGCTGGCGGTCACCCATGTGACGGTGGGCAAGAAAGGAGCGGACGGCGTGCTCCTCGAGCTCTCGCTCGAGACCGGCCGGACGCATCAGGCGCGGGTGCAGCTGGCCCACGCGGGCTCGCCCATCGTGGGCGACCCCATGTACGGCGGGGCGCCGGCATCGCGGCTGTTCCTCCACGCGGCTTCGCTCTCGCTTCCACACCCGAAGACCGGCGCGGTGACCAAGGTGAGCGCGCCGGTGCCCAAGGACTTCAATCGCGAGGCCGAAGGCCGCGTGTACGACGACGGGCCGCGCCTCCGCCGCACCCTGGAAGTGGCCATTGACCGCCGCTATGCGCTCGGGCGCCTGCGGGAGAACGAGACCAACGCCTTTCGGCTGGTGAACGAGGGCGGCGACGCGCTGCCGCGGCTGGCGGTGGACCTCTACGCAGGCTTCGCGGTGGCGCAGTTCTACGAGGACGCGCTGTGGACGCCGGCCCGGGAAGAGCGCGTGCTCGACGCGCTGCTCGCGCTGGGAATCCGTGGAATCTACAAGAAAGTAAGGCCGCGCCAGGCGAACGAGCTGGTGGACCCGCGGACCGATCGCTGGGCGCCGAAGGATCCCGTGCGCGGGGAGGCGGCGCCGGACCCTTTGCCAATCCTGGAGAACGGCATCGCGTTCTCCGCGCGCCTGGGCGACGGGCTCTCCACCGGCATCTTCCTCGATCAGCGGGAGAACCGCGCGCGGGTGATGGCCTCGAGCGGCGGCAAGAGCGTGCTCAACCTCTTCGCCTATGCCTGCGCCTTCACGGTGGCGG
>JABFRG010001154.1 GCA_013141295.1 Polyangiaceae bacterium | reverse complement strand
AGATACACCGGCTGAGCCCGCGCGCCGCTGGGCCCTTCGTCGCCCTCAATTGCGGTGCCATCCCCGAGGGCCTCCTCGGCAGCGAGCTCTTCGGCCACGTGCGGGGCGCCTTCACCAGCGCGTCGCACGATCGTCTGGGCGCCTTTCGCAGCGCCCAGGGCGGCACGCTGTTCCTCGACGAGATCGGCGAGATGCCCCTCGGTCAGCAGGTGGCTCTGCTGCGCGCCCTGCAGGAGCACGAGGTGACCCCGGTGGGCTCGGAGCGGCTCATCCCGGTGGACGTTCGCATCGTGCTCGCCACGCATCGAGATCTCGAGGCCGAGGTGACGGCCGGGCGGTTCCGGCAAGATCTCTACTACCGGATCGCCGTGCTCTCGGTGGAAGTCCCACCGCTTCGCGCGCGGGGAGGCGACGTGCTCCTGTTGGCCGAGCACTTCCTGAGGCTGCGCGCGCCGGGGCGCATACTCTCGCTCTCCGACGCCGCGGTGCGCGTCCTTACCGAGGCGCCTTTTCCCGGCAATGTGCGGGAGCTCGAGGCGCTGATGGCGCGGGCCGCGCTGCTGGCCGAAGGCGAGACCATCGAGCCCAGCGCCCTCGAGGGCCACGGGGCACGCCCGAGCGCCCCCCCCGCGCCGATGGTGCGCCCCCTGTCGCTCGTGCGCGACGAGTACCTGCGTACCTACGTCCGCAAGGTCGTGGACCACTTCGGCGGAAACCGCACGCAGGCGGCCGACGCCCTCATGGTCAGCGTGCGCACGGTGTTCAAGTATCTCGAGGAATGAGATCCAAGCGCTGGTCGACCTTCCGCCGCCCCAGGGCCACGAAGATCCACCCGACCATCAGAAAACCGCCGCCGAACACCACCGGAGAGAGCGACTCGGCGATCCCCTCGGCGATGATGCGCACGACGCCGCTATCGACGCTCTCCTGGCGGGCCACGTAGAAGCCGACGGTCATGAGGTCGAGGGCGAACGCCACCACGCTGGCCCACAGTGTGGCCTTCATGACGCGCTCGAGGAACGCCTCGGTCTCCTTGCGCCCGCTCCGGGCGAAGGCAGCGCCAGTGACGAGCAGGGCCAGCCCCAGGGCCAGGATGGGAAACATTCCGAAACCGCCATTTTTGAAGAACTGGAGCATGCGCACCGCCTTTCGAAAGGGAAGACGCTGGAAGTGGGGTGGGCGTGACCGAGAAACTTTTGACGCGCGGAGGTGTCCGGCCCTCGCATGTGCGACGAAGCTCTCGTCCGGCGACTCCGCGAAGGGGATCGCCGGGCCTTCGAGGAAGTGTTCGAGATCCACGCCGACGGCGTGTTCGCCCTGCTTCGGCGCCTTTCGGGGTGCGCGGCCACCGCCGACGATCTCCTGCAGGACACCTTTCTCAAGCTCGCCGCGGCCTCCAGCGATCTTGCGCCCGGCACGCGACTCGGGCCCTACGTCTTCGCCATCGCGCGAAACACCTGGGTCTCCTATCGCCGGGCCATGCGCTTCGACCTCGGCGCACTGGTCGAGGACCTGGTGAGCGCGGCGCCGGAGCCGGAACGCAACGTGGCGTGGGGGGAGCTGTCCGCGCGCACCGAGACGGCGCTGGGCGCGCTGCCGGCGGAGCTCCGCGAGACGCTGGCGCTGAGCCTCTCGCCGCTGGAGCCGGCCGACGTGGCGCAGGCCATGGGGCTCTCGGAGGACGCCTATCGCAAGCGACTATCGCGGGCCCGGGCCACCCTCCGCGACGCGCTCGGTGCATGGTACACCGAGGTGCTCCTGTGAACGCCGACCGGAAGGCCCAGCTCCGCCGGCACCTGGGCGACGCGTTCGTCCGCGCGCATGCGTCGCCGACGCGGCGCATCTCGCGGCGCGTGCTGGTACTGGCGGTGGCTGCATTCTGCGCCTACCTCGGCCTGGTGGTGGAGGCCGCGCGCAGCACCGGCGACGCGCCGGGCATCATGGTGCGACGCTAGCGCCGACGCAGGCGTCGCCCTCGAAGTGGCAGGTGGCATCGGCGGCCTTGGGAGCACAGATCCCGCTGCAGACGATCTCGCCGTGGAACGCATCGGTGCACTGGCCCCCCACGCACCACGGCTTCACGGTGGCGACGAGGGGCGTGTCTTTCCAGAACGAATGGCGCACCGAATAGACGCCGGGCTTGGTCTCGGTGCCGACGCCGCAGCTGTATACACACCCGCACTCGGCGGCCACTACCGGCAAGCAGCGGGCTTTCGCGGGGGAAGAAGCGGCGACCGTAGCCGAAGGCGCAGCGCTGGCGACGACCGGCGCCGATACGGATTCCTGGGGGTGCGAGCAGGCGAGAACGGCGACGGCGAAAAACGAGGCGGTCGGAGCACAGAGACGGCGCATGGGACCGAAGGCTACCGGCCCCGGGCGCTGGCGTCCAACTGACGTCAGGGCGCCGCGATACCGAAGAAGGCCCGCGCCGTCCCCGTGCTGGCGGCGGCGACCTCCGCTTCCGGCTCGCCGCGCGCGAGAGCTACCGCAGCCAGCACGTGGGGCAGTAGCGCCGGCTCGTTGCGTCGTTCCCGGGTGGGCCGCACGTTCTTCGGAAGAATGTAGGGCGCATCGGTCTCGAGCATGAGCCGCGAAGCGGGAATGCGACGGGCCAGCGGGACGAGGTGCTGGCCACGCCGGGTATCGGTGAGCCAGCCGGTGAAGCCGATGTGCAGATCGAGATCGAGGTAACGGAGCAACGCTCGCTCGTCGCCGGTAAAGCAGTGGACCACCGCCGCCCGAAGGCGCGGCCGCCACCGCTGCATGATGGCGTAGAAGTCCTCGTGCGCCGCGCGCTCGTGGAGGAACACCGGCAGGCCCAGCTCCGCCGCCAGCTCCAGCTGCGCCTCGAAGCACGCGAGCTGATCCTCCCGTGGCGAGAAGTTGCGGTCGAAGTCGAGGCCACACTCACCCACGGCGCGCACCTGCGGGGCCTGGCACAGCTCGCGCAGCGACTGCGTGGCGCGTGGCCCCCAGGTCTTGGCGTGGTGCGGATGGATTCCGGCGGTGGCCCAGAGGCGCACCGGTGCATCTCCCGTTCGTGCCAAGGCGAGCGCCTCGGTGCTCGCTCCGACGCTGGTGCCGGTGACGACGACGTCGTGCACTCCGGCGGCGGCGGCCCGCTGCAGCACTGCCGGCAAGTCGTCTCGAAACGCCTTGTTCCCGAGGTTCGCGCCGATGTCGACGAGCGCGTGTGCGGAGGGTTTCATGCGACCTCCGCGGCCGGCAGCGGCGCATCCGGGTAGGCCTCGGCCACCCGGGCGGCTATCCGCGCGGCGTATGCCGACGCATCCCAGCTCTCGCCGGCGAAGTCCCGCGGTTTTCGTGCAACATGCACCCTTCCGCGGAGGTGCGCCCGGCACACCAAGAGCTCCGTCGTGCGGTAGCGCACCACGCAGGCGCGCCGTTGCAGGTCGCCCATGGGCTCCCGCCACGTCGTTCTCAAGAGAGCCTTCAGCTCTCGCGACTCGCGCCCCAGGGCGCGCAGATCTTCCATCATTCTTTCCAGATTCATTTCATTCTCCCGTGTCTTTGGTTCGTGGCTTTTCGCAGCACGAAGAGACGGGAGGTCCACGGCAACGCGGCTCGCGAACGAAGAAACGGGTGCGGGGGCTCGATTCGAACGAGCGTCTCCGGGAGGCTATCCCGACGTAGGGGCCACTCCTACTACCCCGCGATACGCAGGCTGGTACTCGAGCGAAGACGACCCAACCAAGGCAGCGACGGCGCGCCAGCGAGGGCACGCGAAGAGAGGTCGGGATTGTGGAGAGAAAGCGTCTTAGAGCCGAGCACCTACAGTTTGCGGGTTTCCCAGAAGGTGACCGCGACCGAGCGCGTTGTCAAGGCGCGGCCACCATTCGGATACAGAGGACCTCAGCGCGCGCAGGTGAGGTGGCCCGCGGCGTTGGTGCGATACGCGTCGGAGTCCACCGCCGGGCACGCCACGCGAATCTTGGTCTTGAGGGCGGTGATCTGCGCCCAGTCGAGGGCCATGGCGTCGAACACGATGGGCACCGGGCCGGTGCCCGCCAGCTTGGCCTCGAGCGCCGCCAACTTGCCTTCCGCCTCGCCGGTGCGCCAGAGCTTCTCGAAGGTCTGCTCGTACGAAGCCACCAGGGGCGCGAAGGAAGCGCCGCTGAAGGAGAGCATGTTCTCGAAGGTCTCGTGCTCGGCGTTGTCGGAGAGGTTGTAGCTGCCGGTGTAGAGCGTCTTGGCGTCCACCACCATGAACTTGTTGTGCATCTGGGGCGCGTAGCTGGTGTCCCAGCGGTACGCGTAGTACTTGTACTTTACATTGACGCCGGCCTGCCCCGCCTCGTAGCCGAAGAGGAAGCCCTTCTCGTTGCAATCGTCGATGGCGCTCTGGTTGCCGGCGGCGGCGGTGATGCAATCGGCGCGGTCCGAGACCTGCGCATTGTGGCCGCTCTGCGAGATGTACTCCTGGCTGTCGAGGTACACGCGAATATCGACGGTGGGCGCGGCGATGCGCTTCTTCTCCAGCGCCTCGGCAACAGGACGGGAGCGCAGGTGACCGGAGGCCAGGTGAATCGACTTGGTCGCGCCCTCGATGGCCCGGACCAGCGCGTCGGCCACCGTGTCCTTGCCGTTGGCGCGGAAGGTGGTGCCGCTGGGGGTGAAGTTCGACGAGGTGAAGAAGGCGTCGATGCCGGTGTTGTCGGGGGTGAGCGGGTCGACGATGGAGAGCGTGGAAGGCGCGTACTCGAAGGTGCGGGTGGAGACGAAGTCGCGGGAGTGCTCCCAGAGGGTGTTGAACTCGCGCTGGAGGCGCAGCGCCAGCTCGGGCTCGCCGCTCAGGAAGAGCGTGTTCTCGTCGTAGCGGGTGGCGGCGCCGCTGGACCAGTTGGCGCTGCCGGTGACGATGCGGGCGCCGTTCGCGTGGTCCATGGCGTCGCGCGGCCCGTCCACGATCATGAACTTGTGGTGCATGATCTTGTTCACGAAGCGAACGTCGGCGCCGCGCTTCTCGAGTTGCCACGACTTGGTGTTCTGGATGGTGAGGACCGGCTTGCGGCTGTCGTCACCACCGGTCTCGAACATGAAGCGGATCTTCACGCCGCGGGCGGCAGCAGCTTCCAGCGCGGTGCTGATGCCGGCGTCGGAGAAGCTGTACATGGCGATGTCGATGGACTCCTTCGCGCCGGCGATGAGCGTCTGCACCTTGGCCAGGTGGCTCTGGTCGTACGCCTGCGGCGAGAACACCACCTCGGCGGTGCTCATGAAGCCCCGCGCCTTGGCGTAGTCCACGAGCTTCTTCAAGGTGGAGGCGCCGACGCTCTGGCCCTTGAGCTCGGCGAGGGTGTCGTACGCGTCGTCGTCCGCGGTCCCTGCGAGGGCGTCGGCACCGTTGCGATGCGCGACGATGCGACCGGCGATGGCGGCCTGCACCTTGGCCTTGGTGACCAGCTCGTCTTTGGTGACGGTCGCGTCGTTCACCAGCCGGAGCACCGCGCGCGTCTCGGCCGTGCCCTCGGTGAGGGCGCTGTCCTCGGACGAGTCGTCGAGGTCCTCGTCGGTCTCGAGGGCGCAGGCGAAGACCGAGAGGCTCAGAAGGGCGGCAAGCGGGAGGAAGCGGCGCATGAAGGCAACGTAAGCAATTGTCGCACCTGCCCTTACCAAGGTACCGCACTCAATAATTTCAAATACTTACATCCGAAGACGGGACACTGCTGGCGCCGGGTGCCTGGATCCATGGACCCTCACCGCCAGAGCGCGGCGCGTGGGGGAAAAGGGCGACGGCACGTGAATCTCGCGGCTGTGTGGTCGTCTAAACCGCGTCCGTCGCTCCCGGTTCGCCGGTGCGCTTCGGTATTTCCTTCACTTCACGCAAGGGTCCCCCCATGAAGAAACTCGCATTCCTTATGCTCGCCACCTTCGTCGCTGCCGCCTGCTCGAGCACGCCCTCGGGCTCCGAGATCTGCGACAAGGTAAAGTCACTGTGCCCGGCAGGTGGAAGCGGCGACGGCGGCGTCACCATCACCATCACCTGCGATCCCGCCAAGACCGATACGGCCTCCAACAAGGACGAGATCAAGACGTGTCTCGACTCCGCCAAGGACTGCGCGGGCGCGACCGCCTGCCTCTTGAAGGCCAAGCAGTAACGCCTCCTTCGCCGTGCGCGGGAGTCAGGTCGCTGCCAACGCGCGCCCGGGCCCCCGCGCCAGCGCTTCGCGCACCATGAGCAGCTCGCCGATGTCGTCGGTGGTGAGCATGCCCACGATCACGTCTCGGCCTTCGGCGATGCCGGCGTCGGTGACGATGGGGATGGATCGACACGTGCGTTCGCCAAGCCGGCTCACCGCGACGTCGAGCATCTCGGCCGGGTGCGCCACAGCGAAGTCGCGATCCATCGCCGAGGCTACCGTGGCCTCCGGGCCGGACTCGGAGAGCCCGCGTACCAGGTTGGTGCGCGTGAGCACGCCCACCAGCTTGCCGCCCTCGGAGAGGACCGGAAAGTTGGCCTGGGTGCCGCTCAGGAGAAAGCGAGCGGCGGTCTCCAGGGTGTTCTCGGTGGAGAGCACGCGAACATCCGTCCGCATCGCAGCCTGGATGGGAAAGCTGTGGAGCGTCGCCTTGGCCTCGACGCCGGCCGCTTCGCTCGAGGCACCGATCCAAACGAAGAGGGCGATGAACGCCAGGATGGGATTGTACAGCAGCCCGAGGATGCCGAACACGAGCGCGATGCCCTTGCCCAGCTTCGCCGCTATACGTGTAGCTTGCACATAATCGCCGCCATAGGCCAGTAGCGCTCGGAGGGCGCGACCGCCATCCATCGGGAACGCGGGGATCAGGTTGAAGATGGCGAGCGACAGGTTGACCCACAAAAGCCGCGAGAAGAAGGGCGCCACCCCACCCAGCTCGGGTTCACCGAGCAAGAGCGGGTTGCCCGAGGCCAGGAGGACGGCGAGGATGCCGAGGGCGATCGCCACGTTGACGGCCGGGCCGGCGAGCGCCACCAGCAGCTCTTGTCCGGGCTTTTCGGGCATGCGCTCCAGGCGCGCCACGCCACCGATGGGCAAGAGCGTGATGTCCCGTGTCTTGATGCCGAAGCGCCGCGCCGTGAGCGCGTGCCCCATCTCGTGGAGAAGGACGCTGGCGAAGATGACCAAGGTGAAGAGCACCCCCGCAGCCATCGCGTGGAGGTTGCGCTGACGGAGATAGGTGGTGATCGCCACCCATCCCAGGAGGAGCACGAACGTCGCATGGATGAAGATGTCGATGCCGAGTACGCGCCCCATCTTCCAAGACGTTCTCATTCGAGCTCCTCTGCGAGTGCCTTCGAGCAGCAAGGAGCGCGCCAGGACGGGAACCCGCACGGTCGCACCATTCGCAGCGGCGCGGGTGCGCAAGGGCTGCATCGTACGCAATGCGTGCCGTACGCGGCCCACAGCGCCCCCACGGAGATCCGCGGTCCGCAGCTGCCACCACCGATGGAACGATCGATGCTCGAGATGCCTCGCGTTCATGTTGCTCGCCCTCCGGCCATCGCTGGTTCTGGCCGCGCTCGTCGTCGCCGCGTCCGCGGGGGCGGCAGGCTCGGCGGCGGAGCGCTCGGGGCCGGCGGCTCCCCGTGAGACATCGCCGATCTTCTTCGTCTCCAAGTCGGAGAATCGCAACCAGGTGCACTACGTCGTCCGGGTCGACGAGACCTGCGCGCCGGTGGGCAACGCCCCGGTGCGCGCCTTCTGGCGAGACTACGAGCGGGGGAAGACGGCTACCTCGCCGCTGCTGGACCACGAGCAGCGCGCGTACGGCATCGCGCGGCAGCGGGTGGTGGTACGCGGACCGAGCGGCGGCGAGATCTCCATGGC
>JABFRG010000940.1 GCA_013141295.1 Polyangiaceae bacterium | reverse complement strand
GACCTGAAGCGCGACGCCGAATACGAGGTGCGGGAGCCCGAGCGCGAAGCCGTAGCCGCCGAGGTAGTCCACGAACCGCGCAAGGCTCCAGGGGTTGGCGCTGGAGGCCAGCATGTGCCGCGGCCACGCGCCGCCGCTCACGAGATAGAGGGCCGCAGCACCGACCAAGGCCGCAACGAGCGCCAGCCCGAGCCAGCGGCGTCCGAGATCGCGGCGCGGCATGGATGCGACAGCGACCCCCAGGCCGATGCCCGCCACGTGCGGCTTCAAGAGCACCGCCCCCGCGAAGAGCACGGCGGCGAGCGGCGTCACCCGGCGCGCGGCGAGGCAGTTGGCAAAGGCCACCGCCGCCAGGAGCACCGCGATGGGGTCGACGTTGCATCCCACGCCGGCGCGGACCAGGAAGAACATCCCCGCCGGACCGGCGAAGGCCAGGAGCGCCATGGCGCGCGCCTCGGAGCTCCCGCGACCCGCCCGTAGCGCCGTGAGTGGGACGCCCACGAACCACGCCAGCGCCGCCAGGAGCCGACCGATCGCCAGGGCGGAAGCCCCGCCGAGCGGCATCAGGAGCCCGAGGAACGCGCTCCACAAAGGCGTGTAGAGTGCATGTTTTCGAAACGGCAGTGGGCCGTCGTCCAGCGCCCCCACCTCCGGCTCCACGTACAGCGGGAGCCGCCGCCAGATGCGCGAGGCTTCGGTGAGCAGCTCGGCTTCGGTAGGACCCGCCGGCCTGCGCAGCGTGCAGACGGCGTAGACCGCCACCCCGAGCCCCAGGAGCGCGCACGCGAGGAGGGTCAGTCGTTCGCGGGCGCGCGGGGACACGATTCCTACGCGTCGGACTTGGGCGCCGGTGGGCGGATCCGCTGCAGGAGCGTCAGGAACGAGGGCATGAAGAACACCGCGGCGAAGACGCAGGCGACCTCGCCGATGACCGCGAGCTTCCCGAACGACTCGAGCGCCTGGAAGTCCGAGAACATGCCGGATCCATAGCCGACCACCGTGGTGAAGCTGCAGAGCAGCACCGCGCCGGAGGATCGGATCACCGCGTCCTTCACGTTCCAACCGAGGAGCCGCGCGCGGTCGCTGATGTTGAACGGATACTCGCACCCGATCCCGAAGGTGATGGGGAACGCGATGAAGTTCACGTAGTTGATGCGGACGTTGAGGAGCGCTGCGGTGCCGGTGAGCCAGATGACGCCGATGAGCAGCGCGGAGATGACCGACACCGCGCCGCGCCAGTTGCGGGTGGCCAGGATGACCACCACCATGACCGCGAAGAACGACACCAGGGACGCCAGCGGGCCGTCGCGACGAATGCTGTCGATGATCTCGGCGTAGATGGTCGACGAGGTCGCGGTTTGCACCACGGTGCCGTCGGGGAGGCGGACGTTGTCGCAGGTCTTGGACAGCCGCAGGTGATAGTGGGCGTCGACCAGGCTGATCTCGTTCTTGATCTTCACGTACACCACGGTGCCGATGGTGCCGTTGTTCTCGGAGAACGGGCGCCGCAGCAGCGGGGGAATGTCCTTGGCCTCGATGACCTTGAGATCCTCCGGCGGCCGGAAGCGCTCGATCTTCACCCGCTCTTCGGGGGTCAGGCTCTCCATCACGCGCGGCGTGAGGTGGTCGCGGATGCGCCCGAGCACCTCCATCTTCTTCTTCTGCTCCGCGGGTGAGCCCGGGAGCATGTCGTTGATGGTGGCGATGTCGGCGAGGAGCGGCCCTTCGGGATCCTTCTTGTCGTTGTCGAGGATCTGCTTCTTGAGGATTGGTACCTGCTCCGGCGTGTCGGCGAGCATGAGCGCGCCGGCGATGTTCATCTTGCCGCCGAAGACGTTGTTCGCGGTATCGGACCACTTGTTCGCGCCGCTCACGTGCGTGCTCCGCGAACCGAGCTTGCCGAAGTCGTACTCCCAGGGATCGCCGATGTAGCCGGGGATCTTGGTGGCCGCGAAGACCGTCACCGCCAACCCGACCACCACGAAGGGCACCGGGTGCTTGGTGGTGAGCTCGGCAAGCTGCTTGGTGAACCAGCTCCGACTGCCGTCGGCCCGGAGCTTGGCCGGCCGCTCGCGCATCCACGGCGGGAGCTTGGCTTGAATACGCTCGTTGATGGTCACCAGGGCCGGCACCAAGGGAATGATGGCGAGCCACACGATGAACATGCCGAAGAAGCCGATCATGCCGAACTGGCTGAAGCCCCGGAAGCGGGTGACCACCAGGGAGCCGTAGGCGATGCTCGCCACCGAGGCGCCCACCAACTCCGCGCGGAAGGCGTTGAGGACCGCTTCGCGCCGCGCCACCTCGGGCTCCATGCCCCGGGCCCGGAACTCCTGGTAGCGCGAGAGGAGCACCACCGGATAGTTGAGGCCGTTGCCGAGGATGATGGCGCCGAGGAAGGCGCCGGCGGTGTTGATGTAGCCGAACACCACGTAGGCGAAGGCGTAGGCCGCGGCGATGCCGAAGAAGGTCGGCGCGAAGATGACGATGAGCGCCCAGATGGATCGGTAATAGAGGGCCAGCGCCGCGAGGATGATCCCGAGGGCGATGATGAAGGCCCACGCCGCATCGCTCACCAGCGCGCGCTTCTCGTCGTTGGCGCTGGCGATGTCGCCGGTGAAGCCCACTTGCATCTTCGGGTCGTAGTTCGCCGTGGGGTTCATGGCGTCGACCATGCGCTGCACGTCGCCCAAGAATCCGTCGCCGCGGGCGTCGCCCAGCGTGGTGTTGGAGACGATCTTCATCCCCAGCGCGGTGCCGTCCTCGGTGGCGAAGTAACCGGTGGGGAACGAGTCCTTGTGGTTCGCCTTCTCGTCCCAGCGCTTGAGATAGTCGTCCACGCCCAGCGCCGACTTGGCGGCATCGGCCGCGTCGGCCCCCGCATCGGAGATGCCCGCGTCGCCCGGCGGGGTGACCTTCGCCACTCCAGCGTCTCCGGTGGCGGCCTTGGGAGCCCCCGCGTCGGCCGCGCCGGCCTTGGGCGCCGGAGTCTTCGGGGCGTCGTCGTCGTCGAGGCGCTCCACGAGGCCGCGGAAGGCGATCTGCTGGTCGAGGTTGTTCTCGGCCTCTTCGAGGTCCTTCTGGTCCGCGAAGAGCCACTTGTTGGACTCGTAGAAGGCCCGCACGTCCTTGGTGCCGGACTCCATGTACGCGACCGGATTGAAGCACCGCTCCTTGCAGGCAGCGTCGGTGGCCGTGCACGTGCCGCCGCAGGTCTTCTTCTCCTCGGCGTAGGCGTTCACCTTGGCGGTGAGGTCGTCGATGAACTTCTCGTTCTTCTTCCGGTCGGGGCTGGTCACCACGACGATGAGCTTGGCGCCGCCGCCGACGCGCCCGAGCTGGTGCTCGAACGCTTGGAAGCGCGGGCTGTTGCGCGGCAAGAGCTCGAGGAAGTCGGTGCGGACGTTGTTCTGCAGCTTGGCCGCCAACGTGCCCAGGACGGTGAAGAGCGTCGCCATGATCAAGAGGACGACGATCGGAGAACGACTGGCGAAATCGACGACTTTTACGACTATCTTCCGGTGCATCGCGGACCATGGGGTCTATACCACCGGCCCCCGAGACGGAACCCCGATTCGCGGTGTCGGCGGCGATCACGGTCCAGCCTGTGTCCAGCGGCTACGGCGGAGCGGCCGGAGTTGGGTGATCTTCCGGCGCAGTGGTAGTAGTAGGGCCCGATGGCGCGGTTTCGAGACTGGCCGTCACGCCGTGCGCTGCTCGTCGCCTACGTCGTGGCAGGCATCGCAGCGGGCTTGGTATCCTGGGCTTTCGGGCAGTCGCAGAACCTCGACGTGTTCTTGCAGGGCGCGCGCGACGTGCTCACCGGCGCCGATCTGTACGAGCTGCACTCCACCGAGTGGTTCAAGTACAGCCCGACCTTCGCCCTCTTCTTCGTGCCGTTCCTCTGGATGCCCACCTGGCTCGCCGGAAGCCTCTGGAGCCTGCTGAACTTCATTTCCACGTTCTACGGCATCGACGCCGTGATGAAGGACGAACGGGAGAAGCGCATCGCCCTCACGGTGGCCCTGGTGGGCATCCTGGTGGTCACCGACGGCGACCAGTCGAACCTGCTCATCGGCGGTACCATGCTCCTCGGCTACCAGGCGCTGGAGGACGGAAAGCCCTGGCGCTTCGGGTTCTACGCCGCGGTGGGCACGCTGGTGAAGATCTTCCCGGTGCTGGGCCTCGGGTTCTTGGTGTTCCACTGGAAGAAGTGGAAGGCTCCCCTCGCCTTCGTGCTCTTCACCGTGGCCCTCTGCTTCTTGCCGCTGCTCACGCTCTCGTGGAGCGACTTCAAGATGGAGTACGCGTCGTGGAAGCGCCTGCTCTCGGGCGAGTCGGTGGTGAACCACGGGTGGTCCATCATGGGCGTGTTCGAGAAGGGCTTTCACTGGAACGTGCGCAACATCTGGGTGCAGGGCGTGGGCGCGGCCATCCTGGGCCTCCCCTTCCTGAATGCGCTCAAGACCGGATCCACCGCGCGCGAGCGCCTCTCCATGATGGCTTCGCTCCTGATGTTCGTCATCCTGTTCAACCACCGCACCGAGTACTGCACCTTCGTGGTGTCGGCGGCGGGCCTCGGCATCTGGTACGCCCTCGGGCCGCGCACCCCCGTGCACACGGCGCTCCTGGTGCTCGCCATCCTGGCGCCGGGCCCCATCTACACGGCGGCCGAGCCCAAGCTCCAGGGCGCGTTCGCCTTCCTCGGGGCGCACCGGCGCTTCCATTCGCTGCGCATGCTCCCGCTCTTGCTGGTCTGGCTCTGGATCCAGAAGGATCTCTTGTTCCCCAGGAAGGCGCGCGGCAAAGGCCCCGCCTGAAAGCGGGTCAGCGGGCGAGCATGCCCGCGGCCACCGCGTCGAGCAGGTCGGCGAAGCGCACGCGATCGAACGACGAGCCGCTCTTCATCCAGTCGACGTGGTCGCTCTGACCGTCGTCGTCGGCGAAGTGCCCGAGGACGTCCAGGTGGTCGGCGTAGCCGCACCACACCACGTCGCCCCAGATTTGCGAGCGCAGCGGCACCACGCCGTCGTTGGCGCGGACGCCAGGGGCGCGACCGAAGGCCTGGACCAGCCGCGCCTCGTTGCGCTCCCCGGCGAAGGGCGCGGCGCACGGATAGCGATCGTCGTAGCGCGAGGTGAGCTTCTGGAGCGTGGCGAACAGCGTCGACGAGACCAGCGTCCAGGGCTTCACCAGGAGGCGAGCCCAGCGCCCGGGCGTCGGTGGCGGCGCCATGGACGCACACGACTGATAGAGCACGCCGGGTCGGTTCTCGACGCCCGCCTGGAAGAGGTCCATGGCCTCCGGCGAGAGCTGGATGACCGCGCCCTGGTCCTCGGTGATGGCCCGCAGGTAGTCGCGCACCTCCTGGCTCTGCGCCGGGTCGAGCACGCGGAGGATGGCATCGGTGGTGCGGTCGACGATGCCCACGTCGACGCTGTTCGAGCGATCGCCGCGGCCCACCGCCAGCATGAGCGCGCTCGCCGCGGCCAACGGCGGCGCGCCGATGGTGAGGGCAACCACGGTGAGCGCCGAGAGCGCATAGAGCATGCGCTGGCCGCTCACGGTGGCGAAGAAGCTCGCCAGCGGCGTGCCGTAGTGCGGCGCGTTGAGGGTGGTGACGCTGCGGAGCCGCGGCAGCCAGTCGAGCGCCCGGGCGTCCACCGGAATGTGGGCGCTGGGCGAGGCCAACAGACGCACGTCGAGGCCACCGGTGGAGTGGCCCACCAGGTGAATGGCGCCATCGTCCTCGCCGGCGGTGCGCGCCACGAGATCGGCGAAGCGGGCAGCCCGGCGGCGGATCGATGCGGTGGGCGGGACCTCCACCGTGTGCGTGACCACCTCGCGACCGGCCTTCCGGAGCCGCGCCGTGAGGCCCTTCGCCAGGTGTCCGAAGTAGTCGTACGATCCGAGCTTCCCGAAGCCGAACATGCCCGGCACGAAGTAGATGCGGTCCACGGGCCGAGGTTAACACGACTCACGAGGCCCCACAGAATTGCCTCGATTTATGGGTCGGAATGCGCCAAAAAGCGGGCGTGCGTGCCGCCGCTGCATCTCTTGCACTTCTCGCCGCGTGTGCCTGCTCCCATAAGGGCAGCCCCACGAGCGGTACGACTCCCGGTGAGCTCGATGCGGGCGACGCTGCGGCCTCGCACGACGATGCCGGCGATGCGGCCGCCTCGCTGGCCGACGCCGGTGACGCGGGAGAGCCGGTAGACGCCGGTCCGCCCAGCCTCGGCCTCGAGGGCAAGCGCATCTTCCACGCCGGCGATTCGATGGTGGGCGGCGAGGCCGGCCTGAGCCGCCTCCTTCATTCCAAGTTCAAGGCCGAGGGTGCCAAGTACCAGAGCGACACGGTGGTGAGCGCGTCCCTGCTCACCTTCAATCTCCAGTCGCGCTTCGCCAAGGGGCTCCAAAGGACCCATCCGGACATCGTCATCATCACCCTGGGCGCCAACGACGTGTTCGTCCCGAGCCCCGAGGTGCTGGCGGTGCACGTGAAGGGCATCGTGAAGAAGGTCGGCGATCGCGAGTGCTACTGGATGTCGCCCGCCACCTGGAAGCCCGACACCGGCGTGGTGGAGGTCATCAAGGCAAACGCTGCGCCCTGCAAGTTCTTCGACTCGCGCAACATGGATATCCCGCGGTCTGGTGATCGCATTCACCCGACCGACAAGGGCGGCGCCCAGTGGGGCGAGAAGTTCTGGACGTTCTTCCTGGCCGAGCACGGCCACGGCGCGAAGGTGGATGCCGACGCAGGGGCTCCCGACGCCGCCGCCCCCTGACGCCGCCGCACGGGTTACTTGAGCGAGAGCTCGCCGCCGCAGGGAAGGTCCGGCTTCCGCAGGTAGCCCGCACTGCCGAGCTTGATCTCGTGCACGCCGCAGCGCACGACCACGCTCGCAGGGGTCTCGCCGATCACGCGATTGTCGTAGTAGATGCGGTGGCCCGGCTGGGCGTCCCGGGTGTGCATCACGCAGTGGGTGGCGTCGGCCACGAGATCGCTCGACGGCGGGGCGGCGGTGGTCGCAGTCGTGGTCGCGGTGGGCGCGGCGGCCACCGGCTTCGACGAGGCAGTGGCGGAGGGTGTGGCGCTCGCGATGACGGGTACCGTGGCGCTCGCGGCGGCGGTCGCCGTGGGCGCGACCGAGGCACTGGCGACGGGCGCGCTCGCGTCGATGCTCGCGCCGGTGACGCTGGGGGCCGCCGACGTGCTGGCGACCGGAGCTGCGGTGCGTACCGCGATCGGAGCCGAGGCCGTCGCCGTCGCGGTCAGCGTCGCCTTGGGCGGTGTGATCGCCACCTTCGGCGGGATGATCCGGTCGCGGAAGGCGTAGGCCGTAACGCCGAGCCCGCCGAACACCAGGATTCCCAGAGGAACGAGCCACACCGCGTTCGAGGTCTTCTTGGGCGCCGGCGGGGGAACGCTGCGCGGAATGCTCACCGTGGGCAGCGGCGCGTAGGCTGGCGGTTGTTGCGAAGGGAACGGGCCGGCGGAAGGCTGCCACACCTCCACCTGCGGCACCGCCGGGCTGGGGACGTGGATGATCTCCGGCGGCACCGACATGATGGGCGGCGGCGCGGGATCCGTGGCGTAGGGCGCAGGCGGCGGAAGTGGCGAGGCGAGGGTGTGCTGCGGAGGCGCGGCGCCGTTGATGATCGGCGCGTCGCCGGTGCGGGCCGACTTCTGGGTGCTCGGCGCGAGGGCTTCGGCGACCAGCGGCGCGGCCAGCGCCAGGGTGATCTCCCGGCCCTCGTGTGGGGGCGGCGGCGGCGGCGGCACACTGGGCACCGGCGGCGGCTTGGACGGCGGGCGCGGCGACGCGGGTGGCC
>JABFRG010000530.1 GCA_013141295.1 Polyangiaceae bacterium | reverse complement strand
CCTCGCTGCTCGTCACCATGGGCTTTGCCACCACCTACGCGATCACCCACTTCATGGGAAAGACCCTCCTCGCGATTCCCACCATGGTGCAGGTGCACGGGCTCTTGAACGTCCTCGGCTTTTGCGTGGCCGGGCTCCTGGGGCTCTACCGGTCGCGCCCGGCGCCGACCTGAGCGAACCTCAGGTCGCGGCCTGACGGAGCTCCCGGGCCGCGTCGCCGATGACCGTGCGCGCGCGCTCCCGAAGCGTGGCCACGTCGGCTTCGACGAGGCCGGCGGTGGGAATCGCCGGGAGCACCCGGGCCACCGCCCGAGCTTCCCCGAACCACTTGGAGCCCTTCGGGCGACATGCGCGTGTACCGTGCAGCGCGATCGGAAGCACCGGCACCTGCGCGTCGATGGCGAGCTTGAAGGCGCCATCCTTGAAAGGCAGGAGCTCGCCGTCACGCGTGCGGGTGCCCTCCGGGAAGATCATCACCGAAAGGCCGTTGTCGAGGGTCTCCCGGCACACCGAGAACATCTCGCGAACGCTCTCGCCATCGCCGCGACGGAGCGGAATGTCACCGGAGAGCTTCATGTACCAACCCACCACCGGCGGGCGGAACAGCTCTTCCTTGGCGACCCAGCGCATGTCCCACGGGAGGTGCGAGAGAAGGAATGGATCGGCGGTGGACTCGTGGTTCGCCACCACCACGTAGGGCCGCTCGCCGATGTCCGCCGGGGGCGAGCCCTCCACGCGAAAATCCCAGAGCGGGGTCATGGAGCTCGACCAGCGACCCACGCGACGCAGCCAGCGGCCGGGCATGCGCGGAGTGCTCTCGTTGCGGTGACGGAGCCGGGAAGCGGCGATGAACGGGAGCACGCCGAACAGCACGGCTCCGAATTCGGCGTAGGTATAGGCCCCGAGGATGGCGCGACGCACGGACCGGAAAGAACCACGAAGGGCCCCGCCGGTCCGTCATCGATCCGTCACAAATCCCCGATTCAGATCCCCTGGATGGTGACCTTGTTCATGCGCACCGGCGTACGCGGTCGGTCGTTTCCGTCGACCGGGGTGGTCTCGATCTTCTTCACCACGTCCATGCCCTTGGTGACCCGACCGAAGACCGGGTGCTTGGAGGCGCCCGGGGAGAACCAGTCGAGGAAGGAGTTGTGGACGGTGTTGATGAAGAACTGGCAGGAGCCGCTGTTGGGGGCGCCGGTGTTGGCCATGGAGAGCGTGCCCGGCTCGTTGGAGATCTTGGCGGCGTGCTCGTCCTTGATGGTGCCGTCCGGTCCGTCGCCGGTGCCGGCCCGCGGGTCCTGCGGGTTCTTGCTGTAGGGGCAGCCGAACTGCGCCATGAACTTGTCGATGACGCGGTGGAAGTGCAGCCCGTCGTAGAAGCCCGACTTCGCGAGCTTGATGAAGTTCTGCGCGGTGATGGGCATCTGGTCGACGAAGAGCTCGACTTCGATGTTTCCGAGGGAGGTTTCCAGCAGTGCGGTGGGGTTCGCCATGATGGCGCGGCAGCTTAGCACCGAAGCTGGTCACCCGGCGCGCTTCAGCCGCGGGCCAAGCGCGACGCCAGCTCGAGGTGCGCCCGCGAGAGCGGTGCGCCTATCCACGCGAGCGCCAGCGCCCCCGAAGCCGCGTGAACGTCGACCTCCGCGGCCAAGCTCATGAGCGCGACACAGGTCTCTTCGTCGAAGAGCGCCGCCACGAGCCGGGGCGGCCCTTCGGCCACGTAGCGCGCATCGGCTGCGGCCGATGGGAGCGGTACCGCCCCACCGAGGTGAAGCCAGGCTTTCACCCGATCGAGGGCATGCCGCGGATGCACCCGAAGCGGCAGGAAGCCTCGGGGCGCCACCGTGTCGAGCCGGGTGTGCCAGAGGTGCGCGCCGGTGCCCCGCTGCGCCGCATGGTCGACCATGGTCACGACGAAGGGCGCGCCATCCCAGCTGAAGCGCGCGATGTAGCTGGAGTCACCCCACCGGCGTACGAAGCCGCCGGCGTCGACCTCGCGAACGAAATCGCGCAGCACATTGCGCGCGCGGAGCTGCGACGGCTCCTCGAGGAGGAACGGCAGCGGGTCCTCGGGCGCGGGCGGGCACTGCACCTCCACCGCCGGGACCTCCGCCTGCCGGGCGGTCTCGACCGCGCGCTCCAGCGCGTCTCTCCGCTCGGTCAGCGTGCGTTCGAGCGACGATAGCGCGTCGAGGGTGCCTGCCCCACTCTCGGCCTCGGACACTGCCCGCAGACGTTCCAGGTTCGCATGGGCATCGTCCGGAAGGAGCGCGCGGGCCCGTGCCGAGAGCGCCGCTTCGAGGGGCTCGATCTCCACCAGCTTTCGACGGACGTCTTGGCGGAGGGCGGTCCGCGGATCCCGATAGAGGCCGTCCACCGGCGAAGGTATCACCGGCGCCCGCCTTGACAATCGGCGGACGCAGGTCACATTGCCCCGGCGCACGATCATCGTGCCGCGGAACGGAGGTGGATCATGTGCCCTATTGCAAACGACGGTTTCCGGTCTGCCTCTTGCGCCGCATCGTGAACGCCTGACGCTGACCCCTCCTGGCGAGGGGATCCGACGGCTCGCTCTGCGCGCGGGAGGTTTTCTCTCGTGTGATTGTTCGCGCGAGGCGTGAGCAGAGCTCGCGGCCACGCGCGCGGAGCCGTCGAAAAATGAAGCAGGATACGAGTCGCCTCGTTCGCCTCGAGGTGGTGCTGCGTGACGAGTTGGTTGGAATTTTGAAAGACGACGTCCACGATCCCCGCGTTCGCGAGGTTCGGATCGTGGCGCTCACGCTGTCGGTGGACTACCGGCACGCGCGGGTTCACTTCACGTTGAAAGGAGCCGATCCCAAGGAGGTTCAGGCGGCGCTCGCCCGCGCCACCCCCTTCGTACGTTCGCTATTGTCGCAGGGCACGCCGCTCAAACGAACACCGGAGCTGCGCTTTCTCTTCGCGGGCCACCGCAGCGAGGAGGAACCATGTTCCGAGTGATCGACGGCGCCCCGGGAAACCGTGGCATTCCCGTCCGCAGCTGGGCCGAGGACCTCGACGACGAGACCTTGGGTCAGCTGCGGCGCATCGCCCGTGCGCCGTACGTCCGGCACTTCGTGTGCGCCATGGCCGACGCGCACCTCTCGGAGCACGTGGCGGTGGGGAGCGTGTTCGCCGCGGAGCGCACGGTGGTGCCCTCGGCGCTGGGCGGCGATCTCGGGTGCGGCATGCTGGCGGTGCCACTCGTGGACGACACCGGGGCCGCGCTCGATACGGGCGGCCTCGGACCGGCCGAGCGAAGGAGGCTCCTCGAGCGCTGGCTCGCGAGCATTCCGGTGGGCAAGGCGCTGCGACGCGGTGCTCCCCTGCCCTTCGCCTCGGCGCTGGGCCCGGACCTCTTCCAGGCGCAGCTCTCGACCCGGAGCCTGGAGAAGACGCGGGAGGCGCTGGTGGTCAAGCACATCGGCACCCTGGGCGGCGGCAACCACTTCGTGGAGCTCGGCTGCGATGCCGAGCGCCGCGCGTGGCTCCTGGTGCACTCGGGATCCCGCGGGCTCGGAGCGGCCATCGCCGACCATCACCGGGGGGCCGAACGACAACCGCTCGCGGGGCTCTCCACCACCCACGGGAGCGGCGAGGCCTACCTCGGCGATCTCGGCTGGGCCCTCGACTTCGCGCGGGCCAATCGCATGCACATTGCATGCGTTGCGACGCGCGCGCTGGAGGAGCTCCTCGGGCAGCCGGTGGCCCATGGTCCACCGGTGGACGTTCACCACAACTTCGTGGCCGAAGAGACCTGGTTCGGAGAGCGCCTCCTCGTGCATCGCAAGGGCGCCATCGCGGCGCCCGCCGGGGCCCTGGCGCTGGTGCCGGGGTCCATGGGGACCGCCAGCTACCTGGTGGCCGGGCGCGGCTGCGAGGCGGCGTTCGGCTCCTGTTCCCACGGCGCCGGGCGCGTTCTTCGCCGAAGCGAGGCAAGGCGGAAGATTCGCCCGGACGCGCTCCGTCGGGCGCTCGGCGACGTGGTGATTCCGGACGGAGACGCCATGGTCGAAGAGGCCCCCGCGGCCTACCGGGACATCCGGAAAGTGCTGGAGGCGCAGGAGGATCTGGTGGAGCGACGGCTCCGCCTCGAACCCCTGGTCGTGCTGAAGGGCTGAATGCGAGCACGGGGGCGTGCATCCCAATGCGGATGCGCGCCCCACGCTCCCTGCTGGCCCTCACCCTGATCACGTGCGCATGGGTGCCCACCCTGGCGTGCGGTCACGCGCCCCGTGGCGCACCGGAGACCTCCGGCGCCGCCGCCTTCGGACGAACCACCTTCGGCCCCATGCCGGCTCCGGATCGCATCGAGGAGAACCGCCACGGCGCCGAGATGCTGAAGACCGCCGGCTTTCGCGGCACGTTCGTGCTGTTCGACGGCGAGACCAAACGCTGGTCCGCCACCGACGCGCATCTCGCCAGCGAGCGCTACCTGCCCGCCTCCACCTTCAAGATCCCGAACGCCCTCATCGCCCTCCAGACCGGGGTGGCCACCGGCGAGGACTTCCTCCTCCGCTGGGACGGAAAGCCGCGCGGCCGGCCGGAGTGGGATCGCGATCACACGCTCGCCTCCGCCATGGAGGTCTCGGCGGTCTGGTACTTCCAGGAGATCGCGCGGCGGGTCGGGGAGGCGCGCATGCGATCGTTCGTCACCGCGTTCGACTACGGCAACGGCGACGTCAGCGGCGAGATCGATCGCTTCTGGCTCAGCGGCAACCTGGGCATCTCGCCACTGGAGCAGGTGCACTTTCTCGGGCGCATGAAGGCCGGCGAGCTACCGGTGGATCGCGCGCACGTGGCCACCGTGGAGAAGATCACGACGCTCGCGTCCGGCAAGGACAAGAGCGGCGCCTGGACGCTCCGCGGCAAGACCGGCATGCACGAGGACGCCGCCAACGCCCACGGGTGGCTGGTGGGAAGCGTCGAACGTGCGGGCCGCACGCATATCTACGCGCTCCTCCTGGTGGGCCGCATCGAAGAGAGCGCGCGCATCATGGGCGCGCGGAAGGATCTGACGCGGGCTCTGCTGGACGACGCCCAGGTGCTCCCGGCCGCTTACTGACCGCGCGCGCTCGCGCTGGCCTTCGCCGTCGGCGCAGAGCCGGCGGTGTTGGCGGTGGCAGCGCACTTGGTGCGATCGTAACCGGGCAACGTCCGGTTCTCGCACAACCACGGGTCGATCTCCGGGAGCTTCTCGCTCTGCACCCAGGCGAGCGACGCGACCTGCCAGAAGCTCGGCGTCGCCTCCACGAAGCTGCCGGCGAGCGGACCGTCCTTCACCTCGAACCAGCGGTGCTCCTCTTCGGCGCCCGAGGCGCTGGTCACCTGCGTGGTGAAGAGCGGGTCGAGCTCGCCCAGCCCGACCTTCTTCCAGCGCCCCTTCCAGGACTCGCAGCGAAACGATGCCGCGCCCTTGACCTTGGAGCTCTCCACCACGGCGTGAGGACAGAAGGATACGTCCACCGCGGCGCTGACCACGCCGCGCGGCGAGGTGGTGCGCGCCGTTTTGCCTGCGTCGCCCGCCCCGGTGGCGGTCGCCGGGCTCCCCATGAGGCCCGCGATGCGCTTGGGATCGGCGACGAACGGCTTGTCGTCGATGCCGTCGCCGACGATGGCGATGCGCGCCGCGCCGAGGCGGGTGGTGGTGCGGGTGACCTTCCCGGAGCCGATGTCGTCGTTCTCGGCGATGTCCACGTCGAAGATCTCGAGCTCGAGATCCTCCAGCGAGAGCGGCAGATTCGTGAACGTGCAATGGTAGGCGTCGCGGCACTTGGGAACGCGCACGTCGTCCATCGACGATCCGGAGGGAAAGCACTGCGTCTCGCCGTCGTTGGTCGCGCAGAGGGCGATGTCGGGGGGACCACTACCCACGTCCCAGGGCCGTCCATCCTTCTTCTTCCGGTCCACGTCCACGCGTACCGAGAGCGTGCCGGGCTTGGCCGCCAGGTCCGCATCGGCGGTCCCGGCGCCATCGGTGCCGACCGGTTCCGCGCCGGTTCGCTTCGGTCGCTTTCCGCAGCCCTCGGCGCCGACCAGCGCGAGGAGCGCGAGAGCCCCTGTGGCAAAATGCACCCAACGTGGGATAGAGCGATGCGTCATCAGCGGAGGTTCCTGGGCCACCGGAGCGACGGGAGACGGTCGCGACGGGGAGCGGCCTCATGCTACGCTCGAGAGTTGCGCGTCTTCCCTGGTTCACCCCAGGATCGTGCGGATTGGTCCGAGCGCCCGACGGCGCGACGGGCCCGACACCGGAAATGAAGGACCTCTCCCCCCTCCACGAGTTCGTCAGCGCGCGCGTCGTCTACCAGAACGCGTACTTCGCGGTTCGCGCCGAGGGCGACTGCGTCCTCATCGAGCGCACGGACCGCGCGTTCGAGAATCCGTCGGTGCTGCTCCTGGAGTTCCAGGCGATGCTCAAGAGCATCGCCCAGGTTGACCGCACGCGCTCGCGCCTCATCGTCGACGTGCGGCGCCCGTCGGGCATCTCGTCGGAGGAGATGGAGATCGCCATGCGCGACGCCCGCATCCAGATGATGACCGGCTTCAAGAAGCTGGCGGTGCTGGTGCGGAGCCCGGTGGGCCGCTTGCACGTGAAGCGCCACCTCCGGGAGGACGCCCTGACGGACCCGCGACGCACGAAGGCGGCCGACGCCTTCGACAGCGAGATCGAGGCGGACCTCTTCATGCGCGGCCGCACCTGACTCGGCCCGGTGCGCCGGGCCTGTTTTCCTTGGCGCTGGTGCGGGGTTCCGCTACGGAAGAGGCGTGAGCGAACTCCGCGGAGCCTTCCAGGACGCGTTGCGCGGGGTCCTTCGCGAGATGCCGACCCCCGAGCTCACGCGCGGTCGACGCTACGCGGCCGAGGGGCGGGTTCGCATCGCCAGCTATCGCGACGGTCTGGTCCGCGCCACGGTGCGCGGGTCGGCGCCGTACCAGGTGGTGCTGCACCTCTTCGGAAAGACCGTTCGCGATCAATGCGAGTGTCAGGCGTGGCATCGGGAAGGCCTGTGCAAGCACGTGGTGGCCACGGCCACGGTGTTTCTCGAGGACGCAGACCTCGAAGAGAGCACGGCCACCCCCGCCGCGCAGACGCCGGCCCAGCAAGCGGCAAGGTTCGAGCACGCGGCCGCCTTCGACGTCGTCGCACGCCTGGAGCTGTACTGCGGGCGCGCGCTGCCAGCGGCCACCCCGGGCACGACCTTCGGTCAGTGGCAACGCAACGTCGTCGCCTTGCGCCAGGAGACGCGCGGGTTGGTCGCAGCGGTCCTCGAACGATACCTGCCGGAGGTGGAGGCGGCACGCCAAGCGCTCCTTGCGTTCGAGGTCGACGGCGGCGAGACCTTGCTGCGTGCGCTGGCCGATGCCTACGGGTTCGCGGCCGCATCGCTCGCGCGACATGCGATGCCGTTGCCGGACGACGCTCGGTTCGCCGGCTGGGACCACACGTTCGATGCGGCCACCGGAACGATCACCGTCGCCCCGCAGCTGCCGCGGCGATCGCTGCCGGCGCTTCGCATCACCATCGCGCCGGATCCCGACGCGCCGTCTCCGATCGTCCACTGGACGCAGCCGCACGCGGTGGATGCCGCCGAGCTGGGCGCCTTGCGATCGCTGGTGCGCACGCTGGGCGACCCGAGCGCGCCGCTCACCGCCGAGCTCGCCCAACACCTGGCGCGCGCCCGCTGGGAGCATCTGCTCGATCGCGTGACCGGCAAGCCGGTGGCGCCGCAGAGCGTGGCGGAGCTGGGCTTCGTGGTGATCCCGGTGGGCCGGAGCGCGCGGGTCTCGCTGGTGGTGGGAGCCCAATCGATGGCC
>JABFRG010000413.1 GCA_013141295.1 Polyangiaceae bacterium | reverse complement strand
CGCCCGGGCCTCTTCGGTGTTGCCGAAGGTGAGGAGCGCTTCCTCGAGCCAGGTGCCGTGGTCCACGTCTTGAGCCACGTGGAGCGTGAAGTAGTTGATCTCGGCCTCACTGAAGCCGGCGCGGCGGAGCCCGGGGATCACCGCGTCGAACATGCGGGGGATCGCCCACTCGTGGCCCGGGCCCACGGCGCCCAAGCCCACCAGGAACGGCTCCTGGGTCACGATGCGGCGGTGCTCGCGGATGAACTCGGCGGCCGGCACCGGCACCTTCACGGTGTCGCCGCGGTCCGGCACGGTGCTCCCCGCGGATCGCAGGAAGTGCGCGTAGAGCGTGGCGTGGTCCTCGCCCTCGGAGCCCTCGCCGTACTCGTCGACCAGCACCTTGGCCAGCCAGAGCTTGGCCTCACTGGAAGGCGCACGCACCAGAAGCCGCTCGAGATAGTTGGTGAATACACACACCAGTGGGAAGTGGTTCTCGCCGAAGACGCGGTAGTCTTGCCGGGAGAAGGGGCTGGTGGCGCAGCGCTGGAGGAACAGGTGGTTCACGCCCGGGTGGCTCTCCACCTCGCGACGCAGACTGGCCAGGAACGGATTGGTCGCCATCACTCACCCCCTACGGCGTTGGCAGCCGAGCGTTCCGCGACTTCGTCGGCCCAGATGCGCCGGGGAATGCGCAGCTTCACCAGCTTGGCGCCACCCTCGGTGGTCGGTTGGGCCTTGGGCGCCTCGTGCTCCTCGCCGGTGGGGTACTCGATGTCTTGCCAGGTGAGGCCCGCGGCCACGCCCGGTCCGTTGAGGAGCCCCTCTTCGTCGCGCAGATAGGAGCGATGATCGCGCTGGATGCGCAGGTAGCGCCAGGTGCGCGCATAGAACCAGAAGAGGCCCTGGCGAATGGTCCAGGCGAACGCCGGGCGCTTCTTCCAGAACTCCAGGGTGGCGCGATATGCACTGCCTTCGCAGGCCCCGTAGGCGCGGGCGAAGTTCCGATAGAACTCTTCGCGCGGGAGCCGCGTGGGGAGCACCGCGTGGAGCAAATCGAAGAGCCGGTGGTCGGTGGTGAGCAGCTTGTCTTTGTAGGCCTTGTAGAGCTGCGTTCCCGGGAGCGGCGTGAGGATGGTGAAGAGCGGAATCATGATCGAGAGCGAGTTCACGTAGTCGAAGAGCTCGTCGAACTGCTTCTCGGTGAAGTCGGCGCGGACCATGAAAATGCCGGTGGAGAAGATGCCGTTCTCGCGCATGATGCGGTCGGCCTTCTTGTTCTTCTCCCAGCTGGACTTCTTGCGCAGGGCCGCCAGGTTGTCGTCGCTGTTGGACTCGAAGCCGGAGAGCACCATGACCAGGCCATTCTTGGCGAGGCGAGCCATGAGCTCCGGGTGGTCGGCGGCAAAGTCGGTGCGCCCCTGGGTGAGCCAGTACTTCTTCACCCCGCGGCGCTCCAGCTCGTCGCAGAGCTCGGTGGCCCTGCGCTTGTTGGTGAGGAAGTTGTCGTCGAGCACGAAGACGAAGGGCTCGGAGCAGGCCTCCATCTGATCGACGATCTTCTTGGCCGAGAGAAAGCGCGTGCGGCGCTCGTAGAACTCCCAGATGGCGCAGAAGTTACAATCGAAGGAGCAGCCCCGCGACGTGAAGATCGACGCCATGGGCCGCAGCGCCGTGAAGAAGTAGCGCCCCTGGTACTGCTTGATGAGGTTGCGATCGGGCGTCGGGAGCTCGTCGAGGTTCACCGTCTGCTCGCGCTTGGGGTTCACGCGGATGGTGCCCTCCGGCGTGCGATAGCGCGTCCCGCGGACGCCCTCGAAGGTGCGGTCCTGCGCGGCTCGCTGCGCGTCCCAGCGAGTGACGAGCTCGCGGAAGGTGATCTCACCCTCCCCCTGCACGATGACGTCGACGAACGGCTCCTCGAATTCCTCCGGGGTGAGCGTCGGGTGATGCCCACCCACCAGCGTGAGGGCGCGCGGACAGATGTTCCGCGCGGTCCGCAACACCGCCTTGGCCTGGTAGGCGTCGGTGGTCATGCTGGTGGTGCCCACCACGTCTGGGTCGAATGTACGCAGTGCCTCCACCAGCGCGCCCTCTTCTTCGAGCCGGAGATCGAGGATGCGAACCTCGTTGCCCTCGGCGACCGCGGTCCCCACGGCCGTCAGCGCCACCGGCTCCGAGAGCCAGACGACGTTTTCGAGTCCGAGACGCCCATTTTCGAAGGGCGTGGGCATGACGAGCAAAATCCGCATGAAGGTCTCCGAAGCAGAGGGGGGCGCAACTCCCGAGATATCGCTGCCAAACCGGGTTTGGATGCAGTTCCCGAAGGAATTTCCGCTCGGTGAGCGATTTTCAGATCGGTAGACGCGGTTCCGCGCCCCTGCTACTGCCGGGGCATGTCGGCGAGCCAGAACCGGGGTAGCGCGGACGAACAACAGGAACGGATCATTCTGATCCTGGTGGCCGTGGGGCTCATCCTGCTGGCGGGCCTCTGGTTCCGGCGCCATCACGCCAAGGCGCCCAGCGAGCCGCGGGCCGCTTCGACCGCGCACACGGTGCCGCGCACTCCGCCGAGGCTCCACGTGGACTTCACGCCGCAGCGGCTCACGCTCACCGGCAGCGTGAGCTCGCAGGCAGCCCGCGCCAAGATTCACGAGCGGGCGGCCGCGGCGTTCCCGCATGCCGCGGTGGACGACGAGCTCACCGTGGTGACCACGCCGGAGATCGCGCCCTGGCTCCTCCCAGCGGTAGACGTCCTCGACGCCGCCAAGGCAGTCCGATGGGGCTCCCTCGAGTGCAGCGGCGCCCTGGTGCGCCTGGCCGGCGAGGTGCCAACGGCGGAAGCCCAGGCGGAGCTCGCCAAGCGGCTGGCGTCGATGCACGTGGAGCACGTGAAGATCGAGGCGCCGGACCTCAAAGTGGTGCAGGGGCCCGCGGTGGAAGCCGATCGCTTGCGGGCCGATCTCGTGGCGCGCATGGGCGCCCGGCGCATCGAGGTCGACGACGAGGGCAAGCTCACCGCCGAGAGCCGCAAGCTGCTGGACGATCTGGCGCCGCTGCTGCGCGACCTGCGGGGGCTGAAAGTCGAGATCGCCGGCCACACCGATGGCGGTGGAGCGCTGGTGCCGCGCGAGGCGGGAGACGCGGGAGACGCGGTGGCCGAGCCCGATGCAGCGACCGACGGCGGTGCCGACGGCGGCACCGACGCGTCGCGCTCGAGCGTCTCCACCGACGTGGATGGCGGAGCTGGCGCCGACGCCGTGGCGCGCACCCTGGCACAGGCCCGGGCGGTGGCGCAGTACCTCGGCACCAAGGGCGTCGACGTGACGCACCTCGAAGCCAAGGGGTACGGCGACGCGAAGCCCCGACGGAGCAACCAGACGCCCGAGGGCCGCCGGGAGAATCGCCGGATCGAGCTGGAGCCGGTGGAGCTTCACTGATCCCTCGGCGGGCGTGTACCGTGGGTGGGTGCGTGCGCTTCGGACCTGGTCTCCGCTTCTCCTCGTGACGACGGCTGCGCTCCTGCTGCACGCGACCGGCGCCGCCGCGCCACCGCAGGCCGCGGCTGTGCCGAGCGCCATCGCCGCACCGCTCACCCCCGCCGCCCTCTTGCCGCTCCTCGAAGCGCACAAGGTGCGGAACCTCGACGAGGTGCCGGCTCTCCTGCCGGACGCGGTCTTGCGGAACTTCGTCCTCAAGCACGGCGTGCATCGCACCGGCGAACGAGGGCACCTGAGCGAGCGGCAGGTGAGCCAGAGCGCGAGCCCCGAAGCCCCGCGCGCCATCCTGTGGGACGAGCGGTCGGGGATGGTGCTGAGCTACAACGGCGGCCAGAAGAACCAGACCAATGGCCAGCGCCTCGACTGGCAAGCCTTCGATCCGAAGACCCGGGCGTTCCACCTGGAGGCCATCGACTTTCCCATCGAGGCGGGGCATGCGAAGGCCTACGGCAAGGACGGCGGGGCCGACTGCGTCACCTGCCACGGTCCGCTGGAGCGCCCGATCTTCTCCATGTACCCCGACTGGCCCGCGTTCTACGGCTCCGACAACGACGAGCTCTCGAGCGACAAGGTGGCGGTGCAGGGGGCCGAGCGGCGCGACTACGAGGCGTTCCGCAAAGGCCTCGGCGCCACCAGCGCGCGCTACACGCCGCTCTTCGACGCGGCGCGGGTGAAGCGCACCGTCGGCGTCGACATCTACCCCTTCTGGCCGTACCGGCCGGATCTCGACGAGAAGATCACCGCGCCGTCGAGGGCCTTCGCCTTTCGCCCCGGGCTCCGCCTGGGCGTCGTGCTCAATCGCCTGCAGGCCGAGATGCTGGCCGCGCGCATCGAGGCCCACCCCGCGTTCCCCAAGCTGGGCACGCTGTTCTTGCACGAGCTCCTGCAGTGCCCCTCCTCGCCGGCGGCGGCCCGTACGCACGCCGAACGCGTCGCCGAGGCGCTGGGCGAAAAGGGGCCCCCCACCGCGCTCCTCCACGAGGGGTTGGTGCACTACCGGAAGCTCCTCGCGCTCTGGGGCCTCACCGTGGCCGACGTCGATATTCGATTTGCGTACCCGAACCCCGCCTACGGCAGCGACGACGCCCGGGGGAAACCTATGGGTGTAGGATACATTGGTCGCTACTGGAACGCGTACTTCGACGGCGCGTCGACCATCGACGAGCTGGTCGCGTACCTTCTGTGGGAGCACCTCGCGAAGTCCGACCCCAAGGTGCGTGCGCTCGATACCGCGGGCGGCCTCCGGGAGAACTCGCTCACCCGCAAGTACGGGCATATCCAGAGCCGCTACGCCTTCGACCAGACGTTCTTCTGGTCGGTGGACACCCGGTCGCCGTGGATTCCCATCCCCTACCCCAAGGAGCTGGAGGCGCCGCACCACCGGCAAGGGTTCCCAGCGGAGCTCCGCGAGCAGCACCAGAAGGCGTGCGCGGCGCTCGAGTGATCAGCGACGAAGCTTGGCCAAGCGCGCTTCCGCAGCGCCGATGAGGGCCTCGTTGGCTGCGGTGAATGCGCTCTTCTTCATGAATGCGATGCCGGCCGCGAGGGCGTCGGCGGCACCCTTGGGGTCGCCCTTGCGCTCCAGGATGTCGGCCTTTGTATTGTACACACGCATGGTGCGCGGCCCGTACACGCGGGCGAGGGCGCGGTCCACCGCGGCGATCGCGTCGTCGAACCGGCGGAGCTCCAGGTACGCGCGGGCAAGTCGCGCCGGCGGATTGTAGTCGCGAGGGAGATCGCGCTCGCTGGCCTCGAGCATCGGAATCGCGCGCCCGGGATCGCCCATGGCGATGTAAGCGAGGAGCCGATGGGGATCGAACACCGCGCGAGCTGCCGGCTTCTGGGCCCGCTTGGCTTCGGCTTCCAGGAAGGCCGCCCACTCTTTGGCGAGGCCGATGCGTACCTCCGGGCGTGGCTCGGCGTCCACCGCGACCTCGAACAGACCGGAGCGATCGTCGGCCAGGATCGGCGCCGCGCCGTCCTTGGCCAGGGCGGTCACCGCCGCGAGGATGGCCGGAAGGCTCGCGGCGTGGCTCTCCTCGGCGCACGAGGCACCGAGAGCGAGGGCGCTCGCGCGGGACGTCCCGGGGCGCATGGCCTCGTGCTCGCGCGCCACCAGGTGCGCGCAGGCGTCGAATTCCTTGCGCTGGCTCAGCACGTTGGTGAGCCCTTCGATGGTGCGATCGCGGAGCTCGCGGGACGCCTTGGGATCGTCGAGGGCGGTGAGGAAGAGCGTCTTCGCCCCCAGGAGATCGCCGGTGGCCTTGGCGCGATTGGCCTTGGCGAAGGTGGCCGCGGCGTCCGCGGCGCCGGCGCGCGTGTCTCCGAGAAGCTGCGTCAGCTCCTCGGCGGTGGCGGTGCCCTCCCACGCGAGGAGCGGCGTGTCGGTGCGGGCGTCGACCACGAAGAGCGTGGGGTAGGCGCTGATGGGGTGCGCCGCGACGAAGGCCGCGTTCGCCGGGTTCTCGGCATCGACCGCGGCGAACACGAAGTCCGAGGCGAGTGCGCCGAGCCGCGCGTCGGAGAGCACGTAGGCCCGCATGCTGACGCAGGAGTGGCACCACGGCGCCCACACGTCGACGAAGACCGGAACGCCGCGGGTGCGGGCTTCCTGGAGCGCGCGCGGGTAGTCGTCCTCGATGAACGCCGGCGCACGCTGCGTCTTGGCGCCCGGCGCCGCAGACACGGCCGAGGCCACGGGCGGACGCGCTTCACCGCCGCCACAGGCGCTCACGGAGGCCCAGAGGCCGAGCGCTGCCGCAAGACGCCGAAGCTTCAGTAGTTCCCCTGGAACGTGAGCGTCCAGTTGCCCGCGGGCGGACAGGTGCCCGAGACGTAACGGACCTCGTAGTAGACGTCTTTGCTGTCGTCGCTCGCGTTGGACACGCTGCCCTCGCCGAACGAGTAGTCGATGCCGTCGACACCGGTGGTGGTTGCCGAGGCGTCGGGGGTGATGCACTGGCCGGGAGCGCCATCGTAGCGGAAGAGATCGAAGTTCATGCCGGCCGGCGAGGTGAGCGTGGCGCGCACCTTGAGCTTGCTCCCGAAGATGCTGCTGTCGTCCTCGGTGACGCGAACCTTGACCCATCGGGACGTGGCCCCAGTGATCGTCACGGGAACGCTCGACGAGTCGCCGCTCACTTGACCGGCCGCGAGCGGGGCCCCACATGCGCCAGGGTTAACGCACGCAGCGCCGGGATTGCCGGAGTCGGGCGGACCACCATCCGTCACCGTCGAGCCGTCGGACTCGCTGCCATCTTGCGCGGTCGACGCGTCGCGCGCGCCGGTGTCGGCGACGCCGCTGTCGCGGCGGATGCCTCCGCTCGAGCCGCTATCGACGGTGAGATCGTCCTCCACTTCGTCGGAGGTGCCCACGGCACAACCGGCAGCAATGCAGAGACCAAGGACGGCGGCAGAAGTAAGGCGAGCCCAACGCATCGTGCGAATCTAGCAGGCGGCCCTACGTGTGCTCCTAGTTTTCGGCGGAGGCGCGGGTAAGCAAAGCACGCAGAGTATCCTCCCCCGGTACGCCCTCTATCGGGTGTTTCCCTACCCACGTCGCGGGCACGCCCTCGTGCTGCGCTTCGATGAAAGCCTCGCGATCTCGGCGGAGTCGCGCGTCGGTTTCGGGCGAAGCGCGGCATGCGGCCAGGGCGGCCGCGTCCAGGTGGAGGCGCTCCCCCAGCTCGACCAGGCCCTCCTCGGAGAGCTGTCGCACCGGCGTGGTGTAGAGCGCATCCGCCATTTCACGCCCTTTGCCCTGAGCCTCGGCGCAGATGGCGGTGCGGGCCGCGCCCTCGGCATACACGTGGGAGCGCAGCGGAACATGCTTGTAGACTACACGCACGCGATCGCCGTAGCCGGCCAGCAGCGGCTCGAGGACCACGTGGTTCTGGCGGCAGAATGGGCACTGGAAGTCGACGAACTCGATGACCGTGAAGCGCGCGTGAGAGCCAGGCTCCTTGCGCGTGGCGGCAAGCTCCGACTCGACGCCCTTGGGAAGCGGCGGCACGCACGAGACGACCAGCCCCAGCGCGAGGCCGAAGAGCATGCGAACGAACACGCTCACTTCTTTCGACGGCGCCGCGAGAGAGCGAGCGCCACCGCGCCCACGGCCAGAAGGCTGCCCTTGGTGGAGGCGCTCTCGGAGGGGCCGTGTGAACCTCCGCAGCAGCCGCCGCTGGCGCGGTACTCCACCGGAGGCGGTGCGCCGCCCAGGCGCATGTCGTCGCAGCGCGGCGAAGGCACGCCGACGGTCTGCCGCTGCCCGGCAGTGAAGGCCACGGCCACTTGGGCGGGAGGCCCGGCCTCGCTGGTAAAGACGAAGCGATGAGCGCCGGCGGGGATCGCGTGCTCCCCGGG
>JABFRG010001070.1 GCA_013141295.1 Polyangiaceae bacterium | reverse complement strand
GCCCTCCACCGCGCGCCGCTCTGCCTCGGCCACCGAATCCACGGCCACGAAGGGAATCCAGGCTAGCTTCGCCGGCCCCTCGCGCAGCGTCGCCACCGGCTGTGCATCGACGGTGGCCAGCAGGGCATCGCCGACCAATGTGTACGTCCAACCGAAGAGGTCCCGGTAGAACGCGCGAGCCCGGTCGAGCTCGAGGGTCTCGAGCGCGGTCCAGGCGATGGTGCCGTGGGGGTACCTATGCTCGCTCAACGTTTACCTCTCTTCGAAACTTCGATATCCGCTTTGGCGAGCAAGAGCTCGGCCACGGTCCGCGCGCTGCGAGCCGGCTCCGGCGACCCGGAGACCTGCGCGCCGTTGAGCGCGCCATCCACGAGGACCAGGAGCTGCGCGCCCACCTCCTTCGGATGACGCGCGCCGCCCAGCTGCGCTTGGTCGGAGAGCCACGCTGCGACCGCCGCCTTGTGCCGTGCGGCGATGGCCGCCGCTTCGGTGCCCGGCTGCTCGGCAGCGGCGTTGTTGAACGGGCAACCGCGATAGGAGGGTGTGGCGAACCATCGCTCCAGGTGATCGAACACGGCGAGGATGCGATCGCCGGGGCGCGCGCCGTGCTCGCTCACGGTGCTCTCGATGGCCAGGCGGGTGGCGCCGTCGCGAGCTTCCAGGTAGGCCGCCACCAGCGCCTCCTTGCTGGGGAAGTGGTAGTAGAGCGTGCGCTTGGTGACGCCCGCCGCTGCCGCCACCGCGTCGACCCCCACGCTGCCGATGCCGTGCTCGTAGAACAGCCGGTCGGCCGCCGCTAGCAAGCTACTGCGCGCCTGATCGGGGGGTCGACGTTTGCTACCGAGGGTACCACCCTTGCTTGCCATGCAGGTTGTATACCGATCGTACTACATACCGTCAACGGCGGTCGCTACCCTCGGAACGACGCCTCGATGGCCGCACCCAGCTCGCCGTTGGAGTACGCCTTGCCCGCGATACCCCAGGTTCCATCCACCGCGTAGGCCACGTTCACGAAGGTCCGCGCCTTCGGGTGGTCGCCCGCCTTGAGATCGTCGATGATGCGCGTGGCTTCTTCCACGAACCGCTGCTGCACGGCGCGATCCTGAAACGTGACCGAAGGAACCTTGATTTCTACCACCGCGAGCGACTCGGCGCGGCCGCCGACGTACGCCGCTCCCTCTTCTGCCACCACCAGGTGGCCGATGACGTTGGCGCGCATGAAGGCGTTCTCCGCGAGCCCGTGCGACTCGAGAAGGGCGTGTGCGATGCGAGAGACGACGAGGCGCTCTCCCTCCGGGGTGAGGAGACCACGCGTGACCTGAACCGTGATGGGCATGACAGTGTCCTTTCGTGAGCACTGTATGTACACCGGTAGGTATACATTGTCAAACCTGCCCTCGATTCACTTCGGTCCGGTGGATTCCTTCTCGCAGGCCGCGGAGCACCCGTCGCCATTGAGCCGGTTGCCGTCGTCACACTGCTCACTGGTCGCTTGCAAGATGCCGTCGCCGCAGCGGGCGCCCAACACGCACTCGGTGGTGCACGCGCCGTAGGTTCCGGCATTGGTGTTGGACGCGCCGTTGTCGCACTGCTCGAAGGGGCGATCGAGGACGCCGTCGCCACACGAGCTCGGCTTCTTGCAGGAGGGGGCGCAGTCGGTGGCGGTCGGGTGCGCGACGTAGGCCGTGATGTTGTAGCCGTTGTCGCAGGCCTCGCCGTCGCTGCTCTGGAGCAGGCCGTCGCCGCAGCGCGGACCGAACGCACAGTCGGAGCGGCACTTGCCGTAGGCGCCGGTGTTCTGCGCCGTGCCGTTGTCGCATTGTTCGCCGAAGCTGCCCTGGACCATGCCGTCGCCGCAGTAGGTGGGCGCCTTGCAGCTGGGGCCGCACGCGGTGCTCCCGGCCACCGGCGACCACGAAGTGAGATTGGTGCCGTCGTCGCACTGCTCGGGCGGCATCGACACCAGCGCGTCGCCGCAGTGGGGGCCGAGCTTGCAATCGAGCTTGCAGGCGCCGTATGCGCCGGAGCCGGTGTTGGCGGCGCCGTTGTCGCACTGCTCCGACGAGGTCTTGATGCCGTCGCCGCAAACCTCGGCGCATACCGAGAGCTTCTTCTCGAAGCCGCGCAGGGTGAGCTTGAAGTTCGAGCCGGTGGAGTGGCGCTCCGCGTGGAAGAGCGCGATCTCGTAGAGCTGCTTGTCGTGGAGGCCCAGCGCCGCGGCCTTGGCGGCGTCGAGGGTGAAGGAGCTGGCGAGCTTGGAGTGCAGGCCGCCGAGGTCGAGTGCCAGCTTGCCGTTGACGAAGACCCACACATCGTCGTCGCCGCTGAACTGCAGCTGCGGAGAGGTGGCGGCGTCGTAGTTGAACCAGTAACGCAGCTCGGTGGTGAATGCCCAGTTGTGGGCGCCGCTCTGGTTGCCCCAGCCCTTGCCGTCGAGCGGGAAGAATCCGCCGCGGGTCTTGTAGGGCTCGTCGACGGCGCTATCGAACACGTACGAGCCATCCACGTTCTGGGTGAGGCGTACCGTCGTGTCGTCGATGCGCTGGCCGCGCGACTTCGCGTTCACCTGGACGTCGGAGTACCAGTCCGTGAAGTCGAGGGCCGAGGTGAGCTGCGTTCCGCAGCTGCCGGCACCGGGAGACTTGGCATACACCGGCACGCGCCACGGCGAGAGCGCGGTGGGGAGCGAGAGGTCCGGGAGCGTGAGCCCGGTGCTGGCCACCGAGCAGCTGTAGCGCTCGAAGTCCGGATGGCTCTCGGCGTCGCCGGCGTTCCAGTATTTGAAGTCGCGGAACACCACCGGCACGTCCATGAACGATGGATTCGCGGCCACTTGCGCCGGGCACTGGTAGCCCGCTTCGACCTTGCAGGTGGCGGAGCAGCCGTCGCCGTTGCGATTGTTGCCGTCGTCGCAGTCCTCGTCGTTCTTGCCGTCGAGATCGGCGTCGAAGTCGAAGAGCAGGCCGTCGCCACACACCGCCACGCAGGTCCCGTTGGGGCAGCTGGGCTCCAGGCGACAGGTGGGCGAGCAGCCGTCGAAGGCCTTCACGTTGCCGTCGTCGCAGCGCTCGGTGCCTTCGCGCACGCCATCGCCGCACACCGTGGGTACGCAGGGCATGCCCGGCGTGGGGCAGGCGTAGTTGATGACCGTGGTGTGGCCCGCCGTGGTGGTGGTCGACGCTGTGCTGGTGGTGGTGGAGCGCAGGCGGCAGGTGGGCGAGCAACCGTCGTTGTCGGTGACGTTGCCGTCGTCGCACTCTTCGGTGCCCGCCAGGTAACCGTCGCCGCAGGCGGTGGCCCCGCAGGCGGTGCCGGGAATCGAGCAGGTCCAGCCGGGCTCGAGGGCGCAGGCAGAGGAGCATCCGTCGCCGGACCCGGCATTGCCATCGTCGCACTGCTCGGTGCCCGTGATGACGCTATCGCCGCACACCATGGTGGAGACGCAAGGCGATCCGGGGGTGGGGCAGGCGAAGTTGGCTTCGATGGCCTTGCAGTCGAGGGCGCAGCCGTCGCCCGGCGTGATGTTGCCGTCGTCGCACACCTCGCCCGGATCGACGATGCGATCGCCGCACACTGCTGCTTTGGGGGGCGCGATGCAGCCGGCGTCACCCCCGGCGTCGCAGTCGCGTACGTCGATGCAGGCCTTGCCGAAGGCGCACGCCCAGTACGGAGCTTCTACCTGGCAGGTGGCAGAGCAGCCGTCGCCCGGCGTGATGTTGCCGTCGTCGCAGCTCTCGCCCACGCCCGCGAGCTTGTCGCCGCAGACCGCCGGCGGGAGGCACGCAGCCGGGCTGGCATCGCAATCCACCGGCGCCGCATCACGACCCGAGGTCTCGGGCGCGGAGGCGTCGGGGGTGGAGCCGAACGAAGGGGGAACGCTGCCTCCGTCGCCGTCGCCACCGCCCCCAACGACAGGCGTGTACACGCTGGGTGGCGGCTCGCTGGAGCAGGCCGCGAATACCCGCAGCGCCAGGGCGCCACCACAAAGGACCACCGCGAACATGGGTCGGGTACGCATGCCCGGGGAGAGAACGGTTGCCCCCCGGCAACCTGAAGCGCGTCAGCGTCGCTCGAGCGGATACTCGTACTTCTCGATCACATTGGGCTCGGCGGCGGCCTCGGCGCGCCACGCCGCGTGCGTGGGGAGCGCTTCGAGCTGGCCTGCGTAGGCTTCGGTGGTGGGCGTGATGTCGATGTCGTAGGTGCGAAAGCGCGAGATCACCGGCACGAAGTAGGCATCGACGTAGCCGAACGCGCCGCAGAGGAACGGCCCGCCGGACACGTTCAGCAGCGTGGCGAAGAGCGTCTCGATGCGGCGCACGTCGGCGAGCACCAGGCCCTCGTTCTCCGGGCCGCCGGCCACCCGTCGCCACTGATCCTTTGCGTAGCGCCTTCGTTCGTTGCAGGTGAGCACGCGCCGCATATCGGCGAAGCCCGCGTGCATCTCCGCACAGGCCGACCACGCCAGGCGCCGGAGCCGCGGCGTCTCGGGAAACGCATGGCTCTCGGGAAAGAGCTCACCGAGCGTGAGGCCGATGGCCAGGCTGTCCCAGACCACGGTGCCGTCGTCGAGCTCCAGAAACGGAACGCGCGACGACGGCGAGGCCTTGGCCACCGCATCGCCGAAGCCCGGTTCGTCCAGCGGCATCACCCGCTCTTCGCAGGGAATGCCTGCTTGGCGCACGAAGAAGTAGGGCCGGACGGACCACGACGAGTAGTTCTTGTTGCCGAGCGTGAGGCGCATGCCCTTTGTTACCGCGAGGACCGGCAAACGGCTCAGCGAAAAGCATGGTCGCCGGACCGGGAAGCGCGACTTCTCACCGGGCAGTGCGACGCGCCGCCGCGCCAAGATGCCCAAATTGCGCACGCGCGCCGCCCGGCATGCCGGTTGCTCCCCGTCCACCCAGGTGAAGCCGATGACTCTTACCCTTGGGAAGTGGATGGCCATGCGCGCATCGGTGTCGATCGCGTTGGTGGGCCTCGTGATCGCTGGGCTCGTGGCTTGCAGCACATCGGGCGACGCGCCTCCGCCGCTCGACAGGGGAGCTCCGGCGCTGTGCGCGCCAGGCCGGCAGGCTCGCTGCACCTGCAACAACGGGCTCAGTGCGGGCTTCGTCAACTGCAACGCCGAAGGCACCGGCTACGAGGGACGATGCAGTTGCGAGGCCGGGGGGCTCACGCCGGATGGTGGCTCCGAGACCGTCGTCCCCGACGGCGGCGCGCCGGTACCCGCGGGGCCTACCGCCGCGGAACGATGCACCGACCTCAGCAGCGCATCTTCGCCCATCGACTTGACCACGCGCAATGGCTGGACGGCCACCTTCGCGGTCGACCTGGTGGGTGCGCAAAGCGATACCGTGTCCTCGTTCGACCTTGCCGATGGGCCGGACCGCGTGCTCCGGTTGCGCGCCGACCGAGCGGGCACCGCCTACGTAACCGTCCTCGGAATCGAACCGCCGGGCACCGGCAACCTCGACCTGATCCTCTATGCGCGCGACGCCTGCGGCGCCACCAAGGAAGTCGGCGCCACTTCGGTCAAGGGGAGTGACATCGAGAGCTATCCATTTCTGAGCTTTCCGGTGCAAGGCGGGCAGGACTACTTCGTATTCGTGGATTCGCGAAAGGGCACGGGTCTGACCGGCATCAACTTCAAGGCGGAGCTCTACGACCAATGAACCCCCGTCGTGCGCTCGTCGCCTCGGCCTTGACCGCGCTTCTCTTCGGATCGAGCGAAGCCCAGGCCTTCTGCCGGAAGACCACCTGCACGCCGGCCGACAGCTGCCCGCGCTCGGAGGACGGTTGTCTCTCCACCGGCATTCCCCTTCGCTGGCCATCCAACGAGATCGACGTAGCCTTTCACGAAGATGTGGGGCTCATCAACGCGCGTCCTGCGGAGGTGCTGGCGGCGCTGCGGCAGGCGTTCCACGTATGGTCCGACGTCACGTGCCCCACGGCGTCCGGCGCCACGCAGCGCACTTCCCTGCGCTTTCGCGAGCGGGAGCAGGCCACGTTTCCCATCAATCCCGTCCTCGCGGAGCCGGAGAGCTACCGCAAGAGCAACGTGGTCTTCTTCCGCGATGCCGGCTGGCCCTATCGCACGCCGGACGCGACCATCGCCACCACGCGCGTGCAGTTCTCGGTGGAAACCGGTATTGCGCGGTCGGCCCAGCTCGAGCTCAACAGTGCCAACTACGTGTTCACTCTGCCCGACGAGGTGCCGAAGACGGGCGGCATTCGCACGTACGATCTGGTGGCCGTCGCGACGCACGAAGTCGGGCACTTCATCGGGCTCGACCACTCGCGTGCTCCGGAGTCCATCATGGCCGAACGCTACTGCGAGCAGGCGACGCGCTGCGCGAGGCCGCCCATCGAAGCCCGTCGGTTGGCCGACGACGACGTCCTCGCGGTTTGCAGTCTGTTTCCACCGGGTAGCCGCGGGGCTGGCAACCCCGAGGATAGCGGGAGCGGAGGCTGCAGCGCATCGGGGAGCGCATCCTCTTCCCCGGTCGGGTGGATGACGCTCCTCTTCGGCGCGGCGACGCTGTCGTGGCTCCGCCGTCGGTCTCGCGTTTAGTCGCGGACCACCACGACCTTCGGCCCGGCATCGAGAAACGCGCGCGGCGCGTCTTCCCAGTCGGCTACCCGGGTGGTCACCTCCTCCGGCCGGAGCGTGCCGGCGGCCACCATGGCCAGCACCTCGGGCAGCATCGCCCGCGAGCGCACGCGACCGGTAACGAAGGTGAGGCCGATGCCGTAGGCGCCCAGAAGGGGAAAGGGCGTGCGTGGGGTGTAGTAGATTCCCACGCTGGTGCAGGTTCCCCCGGGCGCGGTGGCCAGCACCGCCTTCGCAAGCCCGCCGGGATGCGCGCTGGCGTCGACGGTGATGGGATAGGCTCGCGCGGTCCTCACCGGATTGGCGCCCAGTCGCACAGCCACTTCGAGGCGCGCAGCATCGATATCGAGATAGTCCACCCGCGCGGCGCCCAGCGCCACCGCCGACGCCACCGCGTAGAGCCCGACGCTCGCAGCCAGGCCACCCACCACCAGCACCGCCGCGCCGGGATGTTTCGCGAGGGGCGCCGCCACGGTTCGGTAGCCGTCCACCACGTTGTCGCCCAGGCTGGCCACGACCTCGGAGCCTACGTGGTCCGGCACCTTCACCAGCATGGCATCGGCGAACGGAACCCGCACCCGGTCGGCCAGGACGCCGCCCCAGCTTCGGCCCCCGAGATCGCCGAAGCCGTACATCGATCGCGGGGGTACCGCGTCGCAGCTGGAGGTGAGTCCGGCGCCGCACGCGGCACATGCACCGCAGGAGATCTGAAAGGGCACCACCACGCGATCGCCCACCGCCACGCCGGTGACCGCGGAGCCCACCGCGAGCACCTCGGCCACGCACTCGTGACCGAAGGCGAAGGGGCCGCGAAACGGCGCGTTGCGGAAGATGCCCTGTTGCCCGATGCGGTCCGGAAGCCGGTTGCGCAGCCAGTGCAGCGCGCGCCCCCGAAACGGAGCTTCGCCGCGCAAGATGCCCGCGTCGAGATCGCAGCGGGCCACCGCCAGCGGCCGAACCAGCGCTTCGGCTGGACCCTGGAGCTCCGGAGCCTCGACGTCGCGCCATCGCAGCTCTCCCGGCCGTTCGAAGACCAGGCCTCGCATGGTCGGCGCGCTCATCGGCCGGCCTCGGAGGCCGCCCGCAGCTCCGCGTCGATGAAGACGGGGACTTCGAACGCGGTGCTCTCCGCTTCGGTGAGCGTGAGCCCACGGGTCAGCACTGCCAGACTGCGCTCCGAGAGCGCGCGCCCTGCCTGGGCGGCCGAGGGCCACACTCCCAGGATGCC
>JABFRG010000426.1 GCA_013141295.1 Polyangiaceae bacterium | reverse complement strand
GAGGTGGAGGCGGTGGGTCCGCCACATGCCCAGCCCAGAACCGACATCGCCACGAAACCCGCACCGCTTCGCTTCATGGGGCGAGTATGCGCCGATTCGTCTCCGTCTGCACCTGCGCGAAGGGCGGCGACGTCAATGCGGCGGCGGGCGAACGTAGACCGGCTGGAAGGTGAACGGCGCGCAGCGGGGGAGCTGGGGCTTACACGCATTGGCGGCCGGCGTGACGCGCCAGAGATCGTAGTAGCGAATGGGCCGGGCGTCGCCGTAGGCCTCGTGGAGCTTGCGACCGCCCTCGGTGAGGGCACGGCGAATGCCGAGTAGCGAGGCGCCGAAGGGCCACTCGGTGAAGACCAGCTCGCGGGTGGCGGCGAAGGGCAGGAGCGGTCCGTCGCCGTTGCTCGTCACCACCAGCACCGGGGCGTCGCCATGGAACGGGCAGCAGGCGGCGGTTTTGTCGTCCAGATGCGTTTCCTTCCACTCCCGCCGAAATAGGTTGAAATGCGTGGACTCTGCAGGGAATTCCACCACCAGCGGGTCGCCATCCTTGCTGTTTCGATGAAGGCCTTTGGCCATCACGATGTGCTCGGCCCAGTTGAGCGGATACACCATCATGAGCAGCATGGCGGCGAAGTTCACCGCGCAAAGCACGCGGAACGCACGGCCGTCCTTGAGGGCGTATATGCGGCGGACGGTGCGCGCGCCGAGCCCTTGCCCTTCGGCGGTGCCCCAGGCGAGCACCACCCCCGCGGCGCCGAGCATGCCGAGCGGCCACAGGAAGCGCTCTTCCTTGTGGGCAAGGAGGATGTCGTGCACGAAGAAGAAGGGGAGGGTGATCCAGGTGAGCACGTGCTTCGGCTGGCGGGCCCACAGCACGAACATGCTGACGAACACCAGGAGCGCGCTGGGCAAGAAGAAGTTCGCCCACGTGATGAGGAAGTAGAACGTGAAGGGCGCAGTGGAGAAGGCGTTGGCGACGCCCTCCACCATGTTCACGTGGTAATAGTGATACGGCGGAAAGACCCAGTGGCCATAGCCCCAGCGATCCGCCAGCGCGCCCACGCATCGGAGCACGATGCCGCCGAGGCCGATGGCGCCCAGCTCCGAGAGCCTCCGGCGATCGATGAAGAGGAGCCAGGCCAGGAGGCCCACCAGGAGGAATGCGGTCTGGAAGCGCGTTTCCACCGCGGCGCCCAGGAGCAGTCCGGCCAGGAGCGGTCTTCGCGGCGCGCGCCCGGATGCCTCCACCGAGCCCCGTGCTGGGGGGAGCAGCTCGCACAGCCCGAGGACGAAGAACGACGTGGCCACCACCTCGGAGCAGGGGCGCGCCGCGAGCCAGGGCAAGAAGCCGAGGCCGTAGAGGAGCTTCGTGTGCGCGCTGCGGCGGCTCTCCGGTAGCCAGAAGGCGCTCTCGCGCACGAAGCGATCGAGGGCGAAGAACGCGAATGCCGCGAAGGCCATGCGCAGGAGGGCGAGCTGCGAGAACACGTCGATGCCGGGGACGAGGCGCACTGCGCGCAAAAAGACGTACTCCAGCAGCGGCTGGAAGAACGGGCGTACCTCGTATCCGAATTCCCAGGCCAGGCACGACCGGGGCAAGAGGCCCAGCTTGTAGGCGGCCAGCTCCACGATCTGAAAGTGCTCGTCGGCCTGGAACGGGTTGAGCTGCACCCAGGCCATGCACAGGGTGGCCCAGACGTTGAAGAGGCGCAGACGCCGTTCGACGGTTCCGGGGGAGGCGGGCACGAGCGGACCTTACCTCACATGGCCCATGCTTCGCACCCCGATGGTTCTCAAGCTGGCTCCGGTCGTGCCGTTCACCCACACAGGACGGATCTCGTGCACTGGCGCGGCTCGGCTGGGAGGCTGTTTTGAGACTACTGGTGGCAGAGGACGATCTCGTACTGCGCTTTCTCCTGGAGGAGCTGGTGACGAGCTGGGGACATCAGGTCTGCATCGCCGAGGACGGCGCGCAAGCGCTCGAGCTGGTGGCCAAAGAGCCCTTCGACGCGGCCATCCTGGACTGGATGATGCCCGGCGTGGCCGGCGTCGACGTGTGTCGCGCCATCCGCGCGCAGGAGGGCGAGCGGCATCCGTTCGTGCTCATGCTCACCGCCAAGACCCACCCCGACGACATCGTGGCCGGTCTCGACGCCGGCGCCGACGAGTACCTGGCCAAGCCCTACAATCCCTCGGAGCTGGCCGCGCGGGTACGTGCCGCCGAGCGCTTCATGCGGGTCCAGGACCAGCTCCTCGAGGCGCGCAAGCTCATCGCCTTCCAGGCGAAGCACGATCTCGTGACCTCGCTCTGGAACCGCGGCACGCTCATGGACGCCCTGCATTCGGCGCTCCGGGAGCGCAGCGACAAGATGGGTGCGGGACCCTATTCGGTGCTCCGCTTTTGCATGGACGGCGCGCGAGATTTTGCCGAGGCACACGGCCCGAAGGTCGGCGGCGAGCTGCTGAAAGCCTGGGCCGATCAGGTCGTCGCCGCGCTTCCGCCGGGGACCGAGCTGGGGCACCTGGAGCGCGATCAGCTCCTCGTGCTCCTGCCCGACGTGGACGAAGACGGCGTGGAAGCGTTGGCCCGGGAGTTCGCCCAGAGCTTCTCCGACATGCGCTTCGTGACCTCGGCGGGGACGTTCGCGGCCGCCATCGAAGTGCAGGGCGCCACCGCGGCCACCATGGGCGAATACGACGAGAGCCTGCTGCTCTGCGCGCTCGATGCCTCGGCCGCGTTCTCCGTTTCACGAGTGACTCACATGCGTCGGCACGCGATGCCGGAACGCATCCCTTCCATCCCAGCGAGGTAGCGAACATGCGGAGCGAGCAACGAGTGTGGTCCCAGGGCGCGTGGAGCGTGCGCGGCGCTTCCGGAGACGCGCTTCCGGCGTCGCTGGTCTTCTACTTCGGCGCGCCCGGCACCCTCGACGATGGCGCACGCTTTCGCGAGCTCGCCGCGAGCTACCCCAACGCACACCTCATCGGCTGCAGCACCGGTGGCGAGATTCTCGGCCGCGAGGTGCTCGACCAGAGCGTGGTCGCGCTGGCGCTGCAGTTCGCGGGTACGCCACTGGCCACCAGCCGCGTTCGCCTGGAAGGCGACCAGGCCGCGAGCGCCGAGGCGTCCCATCGGGCCGGCGTGGAGCTGGCCAAGGGCCTGCCCAAGGAGGGCCTGCGCGGCCTGTTCCTCCTCTCCGATGGCATGAACGTCAACGGAAGCGCGCTGGTGCGCGGCGTCCGCGAGGTGGTGGGCGACCAGGTGGTGATCACCGGCGGGCTCGCGGGCGATGGCGCTTCGTTCAAAGAGACCTGGGTGGGCGTCGATGGCGCGCCGGAGCGTCGTTGCTTGGGCGCGGTGGGCTTCTATGGCGACGCGGTGCGGCTCGGCCACGGCAGCGCCGGTGGCTGGGACTCGTTCGGCCCCGAGCGGCGCATCACCCGCTCCGAGGGCAACGTGCTCTACGAGCTCGACGGCAGCCCGGCGCTCGCCCTCTACAAGCGTTACCTCGGGCCTCGGGCTGCCGATCTGCCGGGCAGCGCACTTCTGTTCCCGCTCCGCATCCAGCGGGCTCCCGGCGAGCCGCCGGTGGTGCGCACCGTGCTTGCGGTCGACGAGGCCACCCAGTCGATGACGTTCGCCGGCGACGTGCCGGAAGGCGCGCGGGCCTGGTTCATGCGAGCGTCGCACGACGCCCTGGTGGAAGGCGCGGAGACCGCCGCCAAGAGCGCCCGCGGCCCGAGCGAGACGCAGGCGACCATCCTGGTGAGCTGCATCGGTCGCAAGCTCCTCATGGGACAGCGGGTGGCGGACGAAGTGGAGAGCGCCACCGACGCGGTGGGTGACTCGGCCTCGGAGCGGTCCATCGGGTTCTACTCGTACGGCGAGATCTGCCCTTCGGCTCACGACGGCGCGGCGGACCTTCACAACCAGACCATGACCGTGACGACCATCGACGAGGTGTGAGCCGTGCATCGCCTGCTACAGCGGCAGCTCGCCAAGGCTCGACGTCCGGACGGTTCGCTGGACGAAGACGCTTTGATCGCGCTGGTGGACCGCGCCTACAAGGAGCAGGACGATCAGCGGTCCTTCGAGACCTACACCCAGGAGACCATGGCCCGGGAGCTGGAGGAGCTCAACCAGTCGGTGACGGCGGAGGCGCAGGCTCGGGTCGACCAGATTCTTCGTGGCATGCGCGATGGCGTCTTGGTGTGCGACGATAGCGACACCATCGTCTCGCTCAACGCCGCCGCCGCCGAGCTTTTCGGCCTGCCGGAGAAGGATCTGGTGGGCGCGCGCCTCGGTGATCGGCTGGAGGTCGAGGCCGAGCAACGGCCGGGCAGCGCGGCGTTTTCGGCGCGCATCGTTCGCCCCGATGGCGTTCGCGTGCCGGTGGAGGTCACCTCCAGCGAGACCCGCATCGGCACCACGCTCTCGCGGGTGGCCATCGCGCGCGACGTCTCCGAGCGCCGCAACCAAGAGGCCGCGCTCCGGGAATCGCGGGCGTTTCTCAGCAGCATCATCGAGAACATTCCCATCGGCATCGTCACCAAAGAGGTGGGCGCGGGAATGCGCATCGTGCAGTGGAATCAAGCTGCGTCGCGGATGTACGACATCGCACCCGGCGAGGCCATCGGTCGCGTGGCGAGCGAGCTCTCGTGCGGCGATCTCGCGGACGCGACGGACGCCCACGAAGGCGAGGTGCGAACCACGCGTCAGCCGGTGTTCGTGTTCGGCGAGCGCTGCGTGTCGCACACCGGCCGCGAGCTGATCATGGATCGTCAGTTCATCCCACTCCTCGACGACCAAGGCGCGGTCTCGCACATCGTGATGATCTCCGACGACGTCACCGAGCGCGTCAACGCCGACCGGCGGCTCCAGCATCAGCAGATCATGCTGAGCGCGGCCCAGAGCATCGCAAAGCTCGGCAGTTGCCTCATCGACGTGCCGTCGGGCGAGTCCGTCTTGAGCGACCAGATGCACGACCTCCTGGAGATCCCCGGGGGAACGCGCACCAGCCTGGAAGACTACATCGACGCCGTCCACCCGGAGGACCACGCAGCGGTCTCGGCGGCGCTGGCCGACCTCTACCGCGGGCGTTCCATGTCGCTCGAGCACCGCCTCCGCATGCCCGAGGGCGCCATCAAGTACGTTTCGGTGCACGGCGTGGTCTCCGAGTACGACGCCGAGAACCTTCCGCGCACGATCATCACCACGCTCCAGGACGTGACCCTGCAGAAGATGGATCAGAACGCGCTCCTCCTGGCCAAGGACCAGGCGGAGGCGGCGAACCGCGCCAAGAGCGCGTTCCTGGCCACCATGAGCCACGAGATTCGCACCCCCATGAACGGCGTTCTGGGGATGACCAGCTTGCTCCTCGACAGCGCCCTCGACGCGAAGCAGCAGCGCTACGCCAGCCTCATCAAGTTCAGCGCCGAGAACCTCCTCGTCATCATCAACGACGTTCTCGACGTCTCCAAGATCGAGGCCGGGCGCATGGAGATCGACGAGGGCGACTTCAGCCCTGCCGAGCTCTGCGACGGGGTGGTGGAGCTGGTACGCCCACGGGCCGAGGCCAAGGGACTCTCGATCGCGCTCGACGTGGTCGGCGCTCTCCCGGCGTCGCTCCGCGGCGACGGCCCGCGGATCCGTCAGATCCTCGTGAATCTGGCCGGCAACGCCGTGAAGTTCACCGACAAGGGCGCCGTCACCATCCAGGTGACGGTGGCCGAGGATGGCGCGCACCGAAGGCGCCTCCGCTTCGCGGTGAAGGACACCGGCATCGGCATTCCCCCCGCGGCCCAGGCGCGCCTCTTCCAGGAGTTCATGCAGGTCGACGACTCGGCCACCCGCCGCTTCGGCGGTACCGGCCTCGGCCTCGCCATCTCCAAGAAGCTGGTGGAGCTTATGGGTGGCGAGATCGGCGTCGAGAGCGCGGCAGGCGAAGGGAGCACGTTCTGGTTCACCCTGAACCTGGCGGCCCTCACCGCGCGTCCGCAGACGGCCCGCGCGGGTCGCAGCAGTGGCGCCACCCGCCCGCCGGTGAGCGCCGGCGCCCACGTTCTGGTGGCCGAGGACAACGCGGTCAACCAGATGGTGGTCGAAGGATACCTCATGGAAGCCGGCCACCGGGTGACGCTCGTCTCCAACGGTCGCGAGGCCCTGGAGCGCGTGCAGGCGGAGACCTTCGATCTCCTGGTGATCGACATGCAAATGCCGGAAATGGACGGCCTGGAAGCCACCCGCGCCATTCGCGCGCTGGGGGGCCCGTGCGCCGACCTGCCGATCGTCATGCTCACCGCCAACTCCATGGAGTCGGATCGCCGGCGGGGCATGGAAGCGGGGGCCGACGACTACCTGGCGAAGCCCATCGATCGGCAGGCGCTCATCGAGACGGTGCAGCGGCTCGCCCTCACCGACCTGCCGTCGCTGCTGGCCCAGGCGCCCGAGATCAACGACGGGCAGTTCGCGCAGCTCATGAAAGCGCTGGGCCCGGCTCGGCTCCGGGTCTTGCTCGAGAAGGCCAAGACCAGCCTCGACGTGCAGCTCGTCGAGGTGGAGCACGGCACTTCCGCGGGCGACCACGACCGCATTGCCAAGGCCGCGCACGCCCTGAGGGGCGCCGCCGGGTCCATCGGCCTCTCGGCCGCGAGCCGTCTCGCGCAAGCCCTGGAAGACGGCCTCGAGAACGCGCCGGATCTCGCCAAGCGCCTCCGCGCCGAGGTTCAGGCCGGCCTATCGGTGCTCGAGCACCGCGTCGACCTCGCCTCCTGAGCGGACGCGCTCCCTCGCTTCGCGCGGGCCGACCCCGTGGGCGCACGGATATTCTCCACCGAGCCCGAGCCCGAGCGACGTGGCTGCTCGCTGCGCTCCCAAGAAACAGGCCGGCGAACCCACTTCGTCTCAGTTTGCGGTCACCCCGAAGCGCAGCGAGGGGGCCCCTCGGGCTTGCAACGAAGTGACAGAGGAGGTCCCTCGCTTCGCTCGGGATGACTCTTTGTTTCTTCGAGGTACTTGCGCGCCCCCGCGCGTGCAGACTCGGGATGACTCGTGTTTCTTCGCGCTATTGGCGCGCCCCGCGCGAGGGCTCGGGAGCCCCGAGTCCAACGGGAACACTGTTCCGCGGCGGTACGCGCGAACGTTCCGTTTCCGAACGGCGTCCGCGAGAGCCGCAGATTCTCCGAAGAATTCACGCGCTCCGAGCCGCATCTCGCTGGCCCTCCGCTTGCAACCCTGCTCGGCACGGTCGAGGGCCACGGCGCGCTCTCGCAACGGTCATGGTGTGGGGACGGAGAGTACATGCATGATGCAAGTAGATGAGGCGCTGAAAGAGTTTCTCGTGGAGAGCTACGAGAACCTGGACCAGCTCGACCGCGACTTCGTCGCCCTCGAGGCGGACCCCGGCTCCCCCGAGCGCATCGGGGGAATCTTCCGGACCATTCACACGATCAAGGGAACCTCGGGTTTCTTCGGCTTCTCGAAGTTGGAAGAGCTGACCCACGCCGGCGAGAGCCTGCTGGTGCAGCTGCGCGATGGGCGTTTCGCGCTCACCCCGCCGCTCGCCTCCCTGCTGCTGGAGATGGTCGACATCGTCCGCGGGATGCTGAAGAGCATCGAGAGCGACGGAACCGAGGGGGCGCCGCAGTACGGCGTCCTCCTGGGACACCTGCGCACCGCGGTGGATACCGGTGAGGCCCCGGCGGTGGCCCCTCGCGCTTCGGCAGCACCCGCTTCGGCAGCGGCGGCATCTGCGGCGCCTCCGATGGCCGCGGCCGCTGGCGGAGTCTCGTCGGGCCCCTACGTCACCGACGATGGCTCGTTCATGGTGGTCTCGATGCGCCCCTTGCCGATGATGAGCTC
>JABFRG010000142.1 GCA_013141295.1 Polyangiaceae bacterium | reverse complement strand
GGACAGACCGTCATGCTCTTCCGGACGGCCATTCTCTCGGGCCGTTTCGACGGCCTTCACCAGGAACTCCACGCAACCTATACGGCCTCGTTCGCCGCATGATCATGCCGCCGCTGGATATGCACCCCTCCACACTCGGGAGCATCAACCGCGTCCCCGGCCAAGATAGCTATTCGGTGGCTCGCGGATGGGTGGGCGCGCTCCCCCAGCTGTTCATGCGCGTCCCGCAAGAGCAGATTCGCGACTTCGTTCACGGGCTGACGCTCTCCAGCATGCGATTCTCGGTGCGCACCCAGTACGAGATTCCGCGGAACAGCGATCGGTTCTGGCGATTCCTCGACCAGGCCCATGCCCGCAACCTCTACGACGACCCCATCGGGGCGGGCATCACCGACACCAGCTCGTACCTGTGGCCGCTCAACCTTCAAGGAACGGAATCGTCGACGGTGGCTCAGCCCGAGTCTCCGCCCGACGAGTTCATTCCGCCGACCCCGTGAAGGCCGCACCGCGAATCACCGCGCTCGCGCTCGGCCTGGCAATGGGCTGTGGGGGGAGCGACCCGGATACCGGCGACGACGTAGCGAGCGACGTCGTCGTGACGAGCGGATCGTTCTCGGCGGATGCCACGGTATTCCCGGATCGCCTGGAGGTGCCGAAGCGCGGGAACGAAGCTGCGCTCCAGCTCGCCTCGGGCCGCGTCCTGGTCGGTGCCCCCGGAGCCGGCGACGCCAACCCCCACGGGTTTCTCCGACGTACCCGGCGCGTCTACCCGCTGGGCGATCGCATCGTGATCGAGACCGACCGCGTTCCGCTGACCGATCTCGTGCGTCAAGGCGAGGTTCGTGGGGAGGCGTATCTCCCGCACGCTTCGCTTCGCAGCGAAGGCGCGCTCGCTCCACAGGGCTGGAGCAAGACCGCGGGTGGAAGCCTCTCGTTCCCGCAGCAGGTCCTCCTCACCGCGCTGGGGGCCTATGTGGACCCGGTGCGGACCAACGAGAAGGTGCGGGTGAACGTGCTCCTGTCGGAAGGCGGGGCCACCTTCAAGCCACGAATCACCACCGAGCTCAAGGTCTCCCAGGGCGCCCTCGAGCGCCTGCAGATGGTGGCGAGCGGCACGCTCGATGCGTACGCGTCGCTCGATCTCTCCGCGCGGGCCGAGGGCTCGCCGACCACCACGCGCGGCGGCCTCTTGCAGCCGCTCCGGTTCGAGACGCGGGTCGCGACGTTCCCGCTGGTGCACGGCATGCAGTTCGTGGGTCCGGTGCCGGTATGGCAGAGCGTGGAGACGTCCATCGTGCTCCGCTGCGAGCTCGCGCTGAACGGAGCGATCTCGACCAAGCTCCGGGTGCGAGCCCACGTCGACGGCACGTTCGGCGCTTCGTTCTCCCGAAGCAGCGGCTGGCAGCGCGTTCTCTCGGGGCCGAGCTTCGACGCCGGCGGCAGCAGGGTCGAGGTCACGCAGAGCGGCTCCGTCGACCTGAAGTGCTCACTTTCGCCGCAAATCGCGCTGCTGGTGTACGACTTCGCGGGACCGACCCTCGCCGTCGGTCCCTACGCGCAGGTGCACGTGGACGAGGTAGCGCGCAGCTGGTCGCTGCAGCCCGGACTGCGCGCGGACCTGGGCGTACGGGTGGACTTCGCCCAGTTCCCGCTCCTCTCCGAGCGCGTGAGCATCGTCGATGCTCCACTCGGTCCGGCCTTCGGCGGGACCTTCTGAGACCGCCGCGAACTTACGCGCCGGCGGCGGTCTTCTCGGGGATGGCTTGAACCATGGTGGTGCGCTGGAGGAGATCTTCGGCGGCCTCGGCGGTCATGGGGCGCGCGAGGTGGAAGCCCTGGAGCTCGTCGCATCCCAGCTCGGTGAGCATGCGCGCCTGGTCCTCGTTCTCGACGCCCTCGGCGGTGGTGCGGATGCCGAGCGCGCGGGCGAGCTCGATGACCACGCGAACGATGGTGGCATCGTCGCGGTCGGTCACCATGTCGGTGATGAAGGTGCGGTCGATCTTCATGGCGTCGATGGGAAAACGCCGCAGGTAGGCGAGCGACGAGTAGCCGGTGCCGAAGTCGTCCACACTGAGCCGCACGCCGAGCGCACGCAGCGAGGAGAGGACCTGGACCACCGTCTCGGCGCGGCTCACGAAGATGCCCTCGGTGATCTCCAGCTCCAGGCTCGCCGGCGGAATGCTGGTCCGCCGCAGCACGTCGCGCACCACCTCCGAGATCTTCACCTCGCCGAGCAGCTGGCGCGCCGAGAGGTTCACCGACATGCTGAGGGCCTTGCCGGGAAAGCGCGCCCGGAAGACCCGTAGCTGCTCGGCCGCGCGCTCGAGCACCCAAAGGCCGATGGCGATGATGAGGCCGGTCTCCTCGGCGATGGGCACGAACTCGGTGGGCGAGACCGGGCCCAGGTCGGCGTCGGTCCACCGCACCAGCGCCTCGAATCCCAGCACCAGCCGGGTGCTCGCGTGAAACCGCGGCTGGTACACCACCGAGAGCTCCTCGGCGGCCACCGCGCGACGAAGGGCTTGCTCCACGTCGTGGCGCCGACGCGCCGAGCGCCGCATGTCGTCGTCGAAGACCTCGATGCGATCGCGTCCGCTCTCCTTGGCGCGGTACATGGCCACGTCGGCATCGCGAATGAGCGTGTCGGGCTTCTCGTGGCCAGCGCCGAAAGCGACGCCGATGCTGGCGTTGACGAACACCTCGCGCCCCTCGAGGTCCAGCGGGCGGCGCAGGGAGTCCATGATCTCCCGCGCGAGGTCCACCGGGCGCGTATCGGGGGCCGCGTCCGGGCACAGCACCACGAACTCGTCGCCACCGAAGCGGTAGAGCACGCCACGTCCGTCGACCACCGCGGAGACCCGTGCCGTCACCGAGCGAAGCAGGCGGTCGCCCACGTCGTGACCCAGGCTGTCGTTGACGATCTTGAACCCGTCGAGGTCGCAGAAGAGCACCGCTATGGACGAGCGCGCCGCGAACGCGGTCTCCAGATCGCGCTGCAGCACCCGGCGGTTGGGCAGCGCGGTGAGCGGATCGTGCTCCGCCTGGTGCGCGAGCTCCCGCTCGAAGCGCATACGCGCCTCGCGCGCCTCGGTGATGTTTTGCAGGGTGGTGACGACGCCGCCCACGTACGGCTCGTGCAGCAAGTTGGTGCCCCGCGCCTGGAACCAGAGCCAGTGCCCTTCCTTGTGCCGCACGCGAATATCGACGCTGCGGGATGCTCCGCGCTCCGCCAGAACTTCCTCGCGGGAAGCGGAGAGGCGCGGGAGATCTTCCGGATGCACCAGGTCGTAGATGTTGATGGCGCCGCGCTCCACCTCGCCCGGCGGGTAGCCGGTGATCTTGGCGACGGCGGGGCTCATGAACAGCACCTCCGATTCTCCTTCCACGCCGGTCGGGCGCCGGATGAGCACGACGTCGGTGGTCTCGCGGGAGATGAGCTCGAAGCCAGCTGCCGTGCGCGCCGCCTCGTGGAGCGCGCCGAGCAACAGATGCTGCGCCACCAGCAGGAGCCCGACGACCATGCCGCTCATCACCAGAAATGTCGGCCCGAGATAGGGCGAGGCCAGCGGCGTGGGCGCGCGCAAGATCAGGATCGGCAGCTGCAAGAGCACGGTGGCCACCACGGTTTTGCGGCCGGCGAGGACCATGGCCAGGGCCGGCGGCAACAGGAACGCGACGGCGGTTCGCTCGGAGACGTACGGCTCCTCGATGAGGAACGGCATGGACGCGGCCCAGAACCAGGTGAGCGCACGACCGCCCCAGAGCGGCGTCTTCCGCACCGCCACGTGCAGCAGCACGTTCCCCACGAGCGCGAGCAGCAGCACCACGTTGAGCGGCAACCCCTTGCCGAGCCCCGCCAGCCCCAGCCCGAGGGCGGTGGCGTTGACGGCGATGGTCAGGCCCGAGACAACACGCGCCGCGCGGGCCCGGGTCTCCGAAAGGAACACTGCGCCCGAGCCGAACTGCGGCGACGAGGCGGCCCGAAGGTTGGCCCAGGCGTGGCGGATACGTCCTTGCGACGGGTCAGCGCGGCGGGACGGAACGGAACCTTCGGTCTCGGGTTTTCGAACCCCCACGAAGGCCTCCGTTGGTCAGCGTCAGGATTTGACGGGTGCCGCAGCGGCCCGGAGCGAGCCGGCGCTGGCGGGCGCATCCGGCGTGCGGGGGTGGGCCGGTGTAAAGTGCATGCTCGTCTGGAGCTCGTCCATGAGGTCGCGCACCTCGTGCTTGCCCTTCAGGTGGTTCACCAGGAGCGTGGTGACCTCGCTGAACGACTTCTCGAAGGTGACGCCCTCGCGGGTGCGTGCGGCGACCTTCTGACGACCGGCGTTGAGGTCCTCTTCCAGAGCCTCGGCGTAGCGCGCGAGCTGGGCGCGAAGCTCGACGATCTGCCGACGCAGATCGCGCGCCTGCGCTTCTTTCACGGACGCCGACTGCTCACGCTCGGCGAGCTGCTGACGGCGCGCTTCGACCATGGCCTGGGCCGCGCCGGAGCGCTCGAAGATGGCGCGGAGCTGCGGCACCGCAATGCCGCCCTGCATCGAGGTCTGGTCGGCCTGGGCCCGGGCCGCGTGCGAGGCGCGGTCGGCGGCGACGAGCTGCTCCCGCAGCCGAAGCGCTTCTTGCTGATCCTGCGCGGCATCGCGGAGCACCCGCGACTCCTCGTGGGCGAGCTCCTCGACCTTGCGGCCGATCTCGGCGCGGAGCGCGCGACCGCGCCGCTCCAGCGACTCGAGCTTGCGCGTATGGCTCGCCACCTCGCCCTCGAGACGCGTGGCCTTGGCGGCCAGGTCCCAGGCCTGGGTCACGCCGCCCTGAATCTCCGCAGGACCGTTTCCGCTCGGGTAAGCGCGGCTCACCATGCGGGCGAAGAGCGCAGCGCGGTTGGCCCACTCGGTGACGCCCGGCGACTCCGGAGGCGGAGGCGGCGGCGGCGGTGCGTGGTCGCCGGCAGCGCCCACTTCCCACGGCGCGCTGGGGATGGAGCGCTGGAGCGTCTTCAGCTCCTCGTGCATGTGGTGGGCGTCCTGGTACCGCTTGCGGCGGTCCTTCTCCAGGAGCCGGAGCACCATGGCCTCGGCCGCCGGAACGACGTCGCTCTTGATGCTGCTCGGCTTGGGCGCCGGCGACGAACGCTGCATCTCCAGCAGGGTCTCGCGATCGCTGGAGCGGAACGGCAGCTGGCCGGTCATCATCTCGAAGAACAGGACGCCGAGCGCGTAGAGATCGCTCTGCGGACCGGCTTCTTCGCCGCGCGCTTGCTCCGGCGACATGTACTCGGGGGTACCGAACACCGCGCCCTTGGGGGCGAGCCGCGGGTCCATGGCCAGGTGGGCCAGACCGAAGTCGAGGATCTTCACGAAGTCTTTGCGACCACCCTTGGACGTGAGGAGGATGTTGTCGCTCTTGAGGTCGCGGTGGATGACGCCGAGGTCGTGGGCGCGCGCAAGAGCGGCGCACATTTGCTCGAGGATGTCGACGCTGCGGGTGAGGGACATGGGTCCCTTGGCGAGCTCCGACGAGAGCGCCGTGCCCACCAGGTACTCCATCACCAGATAGAGCTCGCCCTCTTCCGTCTCACCGATGTCGTGGATGTCGATGATGTGGGCGTGGTCGACCCGGTTGGCGGCCCGCGCCTCCCGGAGCATCCAGGCGCGAAGGTGGGTTTCGCCGCGCAGATCCGGTCGGATCAGCTTGAGCGCCACCACGCGGTCGATGAGTACGTGCCGGGCGCGATAAACGACGCCCATGCCCCCTTCCCCTGCGCGCGCTTCGAGCCGGTAACGACCAGCGACGACGCGACCCAGCATCGGGTCGGAGGGTTTGCCATGTGAACGGGCTGCCTGAGTCATGAAGTGCGTTTTCTCCACTTCCGAGAGAAGGTTAACCGCAGCGTGGTCCAGGGTACCGTTACTTCAGAAGAAATGGGAAGGGTCCGCGGCTCGTGCCGGTGCGATTCGTGCGCTTTTTCGCGACGTGTCTGGGTAACTACCCGGGAGCTCACCGGGCACGCGACGGCCGCGCTCGCCGGTTTTCCTCTGCTGCTTCGCCGCCACTCGCGCACTCGCCGCATCGCCCCACCTCGCACATTCGCTCCCGAAAAATCGCCGCCGGTGACCTCCCGGTGACAATGGTACGTCAGGGTGAACGGTAGAAGATGCTCGAGCGTAAGCGTTCCCCCGGCAAAAGAGCGGCGAATGCCGCGTCCCCGGCCCGCCGTTGGAGGAGCCGCGCCTGGTTCTCGTTCGCCGCGCTCCTGGTGGCGCTCGCCGTGCTGGCGGTGGGGGGCGTGGGGCTGCGCGCGCTCCAGAACGAGGAGGCCGCGGTGGCGCGTGAGCTCGGCGCGCAGGAGGAGCAGTACGCGCGTTCAGCGGCGGGTCAAGTTGCCACACTGCTGGACGAGGAAGCCCGCGCGGTGCTGGCCGGGAAGCCCCTCCCCTGCGGGGTGGGCGATGTGGTGCAACCTACACGCAATCTCGAGCGCGAGGGCGAGCTGCCCACCTCCGGCGCGTGCGCCGAGCGCATCGCGCGACTTCCTTCGGTGACCGATGCCAGCGAGCGCGGCCTCCTGCGCAGCTCCATCTTGCGCGAGTGCCCGGTGGCAAGGAGCCCCTCGGGACGCCTGGTGGCCCCCATGCTGCTCGCGGCACCGGCCGACGCGGGGGCACTGATGGAGTGGCTCGGGGCGCATCAGGCTGCCCTCGGACCGCACGACCGCACCACGCTCCGCGCGATGATCGAGGGCACTTCCCACGACGCGGCCACCGCGCAACGCTTGCGCACGGCCCTTCGGGACGACGGCAGTCGTACCCACGGCGTCGCGGCGGCGGCGCTGCTCGCCGATCCGGCGGTGACGGCGGCGCTCACCACCGTGGCCACCGACGAGCATGCGCCCTCGATTCGGCCGTTTCGTGGTTCGAGCGTGCTCGGACGCGTGGTGCACGGCGAGACCGTGTCGGTGGTGGTGGCCCACGAGGGCTCGCTGCGGGCCTGCGCGGCAGCGCGCATGGGCGCTCCCGAGGAGCTCATGCTCATCGTCGAGCACGGGCCCGGCGACGGCCGCAAGCCCACCGCCGAGCTGGCGCCGGAGCTCTACCTTCGTTTCGCCACCCGCGGCGGCGTGGTGGCCGACCGGACGCGCCGCAGCCGACGCAACCTCGGGCTCCTGCTCTCGGGCGGCGTGCTGCTCATGGTGCTGCTCTCGGGCGGCTATGCGCTTCGACTCCGGCGCGAGCGCAAGCTGTCGGAGCTGCGGGTCGACTTTCTGGCGGCGGTCTCGCACGAGCTCCGCACGCCGGTGGCGTCGCTGCGGATGCTCTCGGAGCTGCTGGTGGAGAACAAAGTGGCGGAAGGCGATCGCGACGAGGTGCACCACACCATGGCGCGCGAGAGCCGGCGACTCTCGGAGACCATCGAGCGCATGCTCGACTTCCGGCGGCTGCTGGCGGGCACCGCGCTCACGCGCTCCCCCATGGCGATCGCTCCCTTCGTGCGCGAGCTGGTGAACGCCTGGGCCGGCGACGTCGCGGTCCCGGTGGAGAGCGCGGTTCCCGACGACATGCAGATCGACGGCGACGCTGCCATGCTCCGGCTCTTGCTCCACAACCTCCTCGACAATGCGCGGAAGTACGCCGGGGGCCCCACCGGCGTGCGCATCGCCGCGAGCGCCCGGCGAATCGAGCTGCGGGTGGAGGACCGCGGTCCCGGGGTGCCCGCGGCGGACCTCGGACGCATCTTCGAGCCCTTCGAGCGCAGCGGCGACCGCTTGAGCGAGGCCACCGAAGGAACCGGCATCGGCCTCGCCATCGTTCGGAACGTGGCCGAGGGCCACGGTGGCGAAGCCCACGCCGATGCCCGGCCC
>JABFRG010000840.1 GCA_013141295.1 Polyangiaceae bacterium | reverse complement strand
TGCCGTGGCCGGGCAATGTGCGCGAGCTGCAGAACGCCGTGGCCGCCGAGCTGGTGACCGGCGCCCTCTCGAGTGGGCGCGATGCTTCCGACGGGCCCGAGGCCATCGACGCTTTCCACGAGGTGCTCGCGCAGGAGCTCCCGCTCCCGCAGGCGAAACAGCGCATCCTCGCGGCCTTCGAGGCGTCCTACGTGGAGCGCCTCCTGAGCAAGCACGGTGGCAACGTCTCGCGGGCCGCCGCCGCGTCGGGCATCGCACATCGCTACTTCCAGCTCCTGAAAGCCCGGCACCAGAAGTAAAACGTCAGGGCGCGCAGGTGGTCGCCGGTGGTGGCGGCGGATACGCCTGGCACCCGAAGGTGGAGAGCGACGGCATGGCGGTCCAGAAGCTGCGGTCGGCGTCGGACAGCGTGGCGCTCTCGCCAGCGTACTTGCGCAGCATCGCGTCGAAGCACCCGTACCAGGCCTTGCCGCTGGTGCCGTCGAGGAGGGGGTTCTCGTCGTCGAGCGCCTGCGTGTCGTGGATCTCCACGAAGGTCGTGTGCTGGAGGGAAGTGGGCGTCGTCGTCCGGGGATCGCCGAACAGCGTCACCCGGGCCAGCTCGAAGCGCGGGAAGTTGTAGCTGGCGTCGGCGGCGACCTGGATCTGCCACTCGTGGCCGGGCCACGCCGCGATGGTCGTCTCCGGAAGCGTGGTGGGATTGTCGAAGTTGTCGACGGACCAGCTGCAAGACGTCGGCGCGCCGCCGTCGAGCGAGTATCCGGGGGTGTTGGTCTCCGCCGAGGCTCCCTCGTTCATCAGGCGAATCCCCGCTTTCCCTCGGGGGTGCGCGCTCACCAACGCCTCCGTCACCGCCATCTGATCGGCGGTGGTGAGGCCGAACGAGGTTTCGTCTTTCGGCTGCTGATGGGTCAGGTCGAAGGTCCACTGGCGCTTCTGGTAGGCGGGAAGCTTCGCCATGAACGGCCCCATGGCTCGCCACGCCTCGATGTGCTTGGGGAACGTCCACCCGAAGCCCCATCCGTCGACCGCGCCGTTCCGAGGGAACTTGTCGCGCGGCGTGAGGCGCATGGTGCCGCCGGACTCCGAGCTCGGTCCGGCCACCTGGACGATCTGCACGAGGTCGACGTTCGGGTCGGCAACCTCCAGCTGGCGACCGAATTCGGCGATGTTCGCCTCGGCGCGCGCGAAGTACGCGGGCTCCGTGGGAATGAACGTGACGTCGACCTTGCGCCCGTTCTTGCCGCTCACCTGGCCGAGCGCGCGAAAGCCGAGCGGCGTGGTGAACACGAACGGCTCGGTCCCGGAGTCCCCCGCGGCTCCGTCGGGAACGATCCACGCCGGCGGGAGGCCGTTGCGAAGGTGCACCTTGACGGTGAGCGCCTTGCCCGCCGCCGCGGCCAGCTTGCGAACCGCGGCCACGGCCTGGACCACGATGTCGACGTAGGCGCCCTGGGTGGGCTCCAGATCGGCCCAATCGAACTGGAGCGAGATGCCGCGCACGTACGGCCGTCCGACGATCTTGGCGAGAGAACCGTCGCTCGCGTCGAGCGGGAGCGTGAGGTTGCCCACCTTGGTGGTGACGTAGATGCCGCTCGCGATGGTCCGGGTGCCGGCGTCGCCCGCGTCGGCCGTCGAAGGCGGGCTCGCCTCCAGGCTGGCCGCGTCCGGCGAACCCGCGTCGGGCGCGGCGGGCGAAGGATCGTCGGTACAGGCTGCCACTGCCAGGGCCACCAGGAAAGGAACGAAGAGAGGACGGGTCATGCGTTTCGGAGTGCATCGGGTGTGCCAGGTCGGGGCCGGGCAACGGAGTCGCGAGGCCCGGAGCGGCGTGCTCCGGGCCTTTCGCATTGGGCGGCTCAGGCCCGTGTCAGTTCGCCGAACCCTCCGGGCTTCCTCCGAGCGTGAGGCCGGCCACCGGCACGAAGACGCCGTTCCCGCCCGCGCAGCGATCGTTGATGAACTTCTCCAGGATGGCCTTTCGCGCCGGCAGAAACTGCTTCTTCAGAGCGTCCGAGAGGATGCCGTCCTCGTCTACCTGGACGAACCCCCGCGAAGGCTGCACCACCAGGCCGCCGCCCAGGTCGTGGTTGGGGTCCTGCGAGATCTGGTGGCAGCCGCCGCAGGTCTGGGTCGTCGCGCGGTGCAGGAGCTGGTCCACGGTGATGCTGGAGCCTGCCGCGTTCAGTGCATCTTGCACGCTCTTGCGCATCTCCGGCCCCGCCAAGATGGCGTAGTCGACGTCGCCGGTCTGTCCGAAGTTCACCTGCGAGACGCTCTCGTACTCGTTGAACTTGTCGGCGGTGCTCATGCCGATGGCGGCCACCGACGTGGCGAGCAGCGCGGGAACTTGCGCCGCGAATGCCGTGCGGAACCCCGCGGAGCGCGCCGCATCACCGGCGAAGAGCTCGTTGGCGGGGTTGGCCTTGGCGGCCACGTGCTCGAGGTCGAGGCGGCACGTGTCGGCGCCGGCGCCGGTGCAGGTGCGGAGCGTCTTGAACTCGCGCAGGTGCCAGCGCACTCCGTCGACGAAGAAGTTGGTGCGTACCTGGCCCGCCGTGTGCGCGCCGCGGCCGTTCGGCAGGCCGTAGTTGGCCGCCTGCACCACCGGCGCGAAGCCGGGGAGCCCGTTGAAGTAGAACGACTCGAGCTTGGCCGCGCGATCGGCGGCGTCGGGGTTGCTGCTCAGGCCCTGCCAGAAGGTGGCCACCGGGAGGCAAGCATCGATGCCCGCGGCCGGAGTGGGGTTGGGGAGCGCGGCCTCGAAGATGATGAAGGCGCGGCCGCCGACGTTGGGGTCGGTGGACTTCATGGCGTACACGATGCGGTACTCACCGCAGTTCTTTCCGTCCTGCGGCGCGAGATCGAAGCGATTGAAGAGCGCGACCGGGAGGAAGGTGACCTTGGCGTTGGGGGCGAACGGGTCGACGCTGGCGAGCTTTCCCTCGGCATCGCGTGGGCACACCAGACCGTACTTGTTGGGATCGATCTTCGGGTCGTCACAGCCGCCGGGGCCCTTCTTGAAGGTGCGCATCCACGTCTGGAACACGTCGGTGCTGGTTTGCGAAGCGGCCACGTTGCCGCTCACGCGCACCTGATCCATCACCCGCCCGAAGCCGAACTTCTGCAAGGCGACGGGGTCCGTGACCGCGAGTGAGCGCGCGCGGTCGGTGCCGCTCACGCAGGTGGTGACCGCGGAGCCGGCTTGGCCGGTCTCCGGGAGGTTGCCGGCGCTACCGCAGGCGACCAGAAGAAGGACGAGGGAACCACGGGTGAGGAAAGAAGTTCGCACGGAGAGCTCCAAGGCATGCCGCGAGCGGCGAGGGGGGACGAGAGCGGGCGATGCGCCCGGTCCGCCCGCATCAGCAATCGACGGGCCAGCGGTCACATCTGCCACTGACCGCGGAAACCTGCGACGTCGACCGCGCCGCGGAGTGCTGTCCGAGGTCATCCCGGGTGACCTCGGAGGTCACCACCGCGGTCCCGAATTGTTCGGGCGCCTACGCATGCGCTGGTGTACGAACGGAGAGCGCGATGAATGTGCCTCCCGCCTCCGGTCCGCCCCACGACGACCCCACGCTTCGCGAGCAGCCCATCCGCGGCATGCCCCAGCGCGCTTACCAGGTGCACGTCGACGCCGGAGGCCAGCGGACTTCCTTTCGCATTCTGCCTTCGACCCCGGGGCCGGTGCTGGTGGGCAGTAGCGTCGCCTGCGCCATCCAGCTGTCGGACCGCAGCGCCTCCCGGCGGCACGCATCGCTCGAGCTGGTGGAGAGCGGGCTTCGGTTCACCGATCTGGGCTCCACCAACGGTAGCTTTCTCGGTGCGACGCGCATCGTGGAGGCCGTGTTGGTAGGCGGCGAGCAGGTACGCCTGGGGGCGGCGCTCCTCACCGTCGAGCTGGCGCCCAGCTCCGCAGAAGAGTCGTCGCTCTCGGAGCGCACTTCCTTCGGGCGGGTACGCGGCGAGAGTCGCGCCATGCGGCGGCTCTATCCGGTGTTCGAGCGACTCGCTGCGACCAAGGTTCCGGTGGTCATCGAGGGCGAGACGGGGACCGGCAAGGAAGTGCTGGCCGAGTCGATTCACGAGCAAGGGCCGCTCGCCGGCGGGCCATACGTGGTGTTCGACTGCACGACGGCCCACCCTTCGCTGGTGGAGTCGGAGCTCTTCGGCCACGAGCGCGGCGCGTTCACCGGCGCGGTGGCGCGTCGCAAGGGCGTCTTCGAGCTCGCCGACGGCGGCACCCTGCTCATCGACGAGATCGGCGATCTCGAGCTGTCGCTCCAGGCGAAGCTGCTGCGCGCGGTGGAGCGCGGCGAAGTTCGGCGGGTTGGGGGCGACAAGCCCGTCGCGGTGAACGTGCGGGTGCTCGCCGCCACGCGCCGCAACCTCGACGAAGAAGTGGCGGCTGGCCGCTTTCGCGACGATCTCTTCCATCGCCTCTCGGTGGCACGGGTCGAGCTTCCGGCGCTCCGTCGCCGTCGCGACGACATCCCCATGCTGGCGCGCTTCTTCTGGCAACAGCTCGGCGGCGATCCTGCGCAGTTTCCCGATGCGGATCTGCCCCGCTGGCGCGACCAACCATGGCCCGGCAACCTTCGTCAGCTGCGGAACGCTGTTTCCCGCCGCATGGCCATGGGGAGCGACTTGCCCCACGGCGAGGCGGAGAGCGACGACGAGTCTCTCGATACCGCGCTGGCGCTCGACCTTCCGCTGCCGGAGATTCGCCGGGTGGTGAACGAGCGCTTGGAGAAGGCATACGTGCGTCGCATGCTCGAAAAGCACGGTGGCAACGTGACGCGTGCGGCCGAGGCATCGGGCATCGCGCTTCGCCACTTTCATCGCATCAAGGCGCGCACCTCGTGAACCGGCGAGGCGCCGTCCTCGCTGTCGTTGCCGCGCTCACGGCGATTCATGCCGGGTGTAGCGTGGGGGCTCCGCCGCTCGTGGAGCCGGCCGCGGTTTCCTGCGTGGCACCGCACGGCAAGGCTTGCGGAAACCAGTGCGTCGACCGACGCGACGTCGCGTTCGGATGTGGCGCCGAGAGCTGCGCTCCCTGCGTGGTCCCGCACGCTGCCCTCATCGTTTGCGGCGCGCAGGGCACCTGCGTGGCCGACAAGTGCAGCGCCCGCTGGGGCAACTGCAATGGCGAAGCGAACGACGGTTGCGAGACGGACCTCCTCTCTCCCAACACCTGCGGCAGCTGTTCCGTGCGTTGTGCCGAGAGCGAATCGTGCTCGACGCGCGGCTGCGGTGCGTGCGTGGCGCCGGAGGAGGCCTGTGACCGCAGCTGCGTCGACAAGCGCACCGACGAGCTTCATTGCGGACGCTGCGACATCGTCTGCCCCACGCCGGCCCATGGAAAACCGCAGTGCATCGCCAGTACCTGCCGGGTGAAGTGCGACGACGGCTACCTCCAGTGCACCAAGGATGGACCGTGCGAACTGGCGGTGCCCTTCTTTCGCGATCTCGACGGTGACACCTGGGGTGGAGCGAGCGCGGGTTCCGGGTGCGCCAACGCCGTGCCGCTGGGCGCGGTGCTCCGGGGTGGCGACTGCAACGACGCCGAGCGCAACGCGTTTCCGGGCCAGACGGCGTTCTTCGGTACGCCCTACGGCGCCAGCAACGGCGGCACGTCGTTCGACTACGACTGCGACGGTGTCGAGCTCGGCGGTCCCGGTCAGGCCGCGGGTGTCTGCGCGTCGGGCCCGGTGGCGTCGAGCGCCGGCTGCTCCCCCGGATACACGAAGACCGCGCGGAGTGGCGCTGGTGTGAACCCGCTCTGCGGCAGTGCCCAGGGCTACGCCTGCGATGGTTCGGCGCCGCCCTGTACTACGCGTCCACTGGCGCCCTACGCGTGCCGTTGACTCAGGGGGCTCGGTAGCGAACCCGCTGGAGCTTGTCGCCGTCCATGAAGAACGCATGGCGATCGCCCAGCGCGAGGACTTGCGCGCCCGACGTCGCGCTCGCCACCACCACGTCCTGGGTGGGGTCGACGAACGAATCGACGCGCCGGAGCGCCGACTCCCGCAGGGCGAAGAGCGTGGCACCGCGGACCGCGTAATTGCTGCTCGACGTCACGCCGCGCCGCTGCCTGCGCGCGTCGTTGTCGCAGCTCTTGTCGGCGAACGCGCAACACGTCTGGGTCGGGGCGAAGAGCACGGCTTGGAGATCGGTGACCCACATCGGGCGTGCGGCGGCGCCGCTCCCGATGACCGTGAGGTTGCTCGAGGCCGAGGTGGTCGACGCGAGGCGGCACAGGCCGTCTTCGCAGCCCCGATCCTCGGGGAGGCACGCGCGGGCGACGCCTTGCGACGTGACGGTGTAGCTGGTGCCGTCGCCGGAGAACGCCACCAGCGCCGGTGAGGGGTCGGAGGTACGAACGATGCGCTCGGAGACGATCCGTCCCTGCTCGACGTCGAAGGTACGGAGCGTCAGCGACCCGCTGGTCTCGAAGTAGGCCACGGTGGGGCCATGGACCGCGATGCTCGCACAGGCTAGCGATCCGGGAATGCGCGCAGGGGGCTCCTCGTTCCGTCGCACCCACGCGCCGGCGCCATCTTCACACCAGGCTACGGTGTCGGTGCCGTTGGAGACGAGGCTGCGCAGGTCGCCCGCGGAGGTGCGCACCGTGGCGCGATCGCCGAGCCCATCGGCCGGACCGGCGAGCAAGACGCGATCGCTCGCGACGTAGAGGAGCGCGTGGGTGGCCACCGCCTGCCGGACGTTCGGCACCACCGCGACCGTCTCGACGCCGGCGTCGTCGAAGTAGTCGCTGCTCGGCGCCACCAGCGAGCACGCGCACAGGAGCCCCATCGAGAGGGCGGCGCAGATCCTCATCGGCCCCTCGCGACGTCGATGCGCTCGGTTCGGACCACGCTGGGACGGGCCAGGAACGACACCAGGGTGCCGATGCCTGCCACGACCACCACCGCGAGCGAGACGTCGGTGGCGTACATGGTGGTTTCGTAGGTCGAGCGCTTGGACCACGCACAGGTGGGGCTACACGAGGCGAACGATCCCTGCTGCGCCACGGTGGCGGTGCCGAAGCCGGCGACTCCCAGGAGACCCGCACCGGCGGCCGCGCCGAGGCTCCAGGTGAGCCAGGTCACCGGCCGCGCCGTGACCGTGCGCCGCAGATCGAGGGTCACCTCGACATCGGCATGCTCGCTTCGATGGAGCTCGAAGCTCCGGGAGGCACTGCGCCCCCCCGCCTCTGCCTGCAGGAGGTAGCGGCCCGGATCCAGCGAAACCGTGTCGCCGTCGTGCACGAGAACGCTTCCGATGCGGGTAATCGCGCTGGCCACCGGCGTGCCGCGATCGTCCACCACGTGCACGCGCGCGCTAGGTAGCTCGCGCACCAGGTCCTGGAGCTTGCGACCGCAGTAGGCGCGAATCTCCGGGCACTCCGCGTCGGCGTCGGCATCGCACGGCTGGGCCTGTGCTTCCTGGAACAGCTCCTGAGCGCGAAGGAGCTTGCCGTCGTGTTGGAGAAACTGCCCCGCGAGCATGAGCGCCCGATGCTCCTCGGTGGAGGAGGCGCGCGCTCCCGTTGCCACGAGCAGGGTCGCCAGTGCCGCACCGAGCCCGAGTTTCTTCACCGAGCTCCGGCCGGGCAATTGTCGATGCAGTCGGGTCGCAAGCTATAGCGCTCCCAGGTTGCACCCACCTGGATGCAGCACTTCGGTGGCGCGCTGGTCGCGAGCGAGGTGGCGGGGGCTGCGATGGTGGTGCCGGTGGACGCTGGCTCCGCGGACTTGCGGGCATCGCCGCGCGCGGTCCCGGAGGCCACGACCGGCGCGAGTGTGGCGGTCTTGCGAGGCGCTGGGAGCTCGTCTTGCGCCTGGGCCCGGCCCGCGACCGGCCCGCGAGAAGCCGAGGCAGCGC
>JABFRG010000763.1 GCA_013141295.1 Polyangiaceae bacterium | reverse complement strand
GCCCGAAGGGCTCGCTCTATGTCCGGACGAACGACGCGTGCTCCGTTGCGCTTGATCATGCCGGGCGAACACCCCGCGCGCCTCGGAAATTCCTCAGATTTTCAGGCCAGGATAAGATCTACACCCTAACGTATCGACCCATCGAAAATTTGCGCCACTGAGAGCGGATACACTTCGACCAACATCGTCGATGGGCTTCTCGCCATCCCCTTCGGCTACCGCCGTGGAGCACCCACTGATAGCAAGTAGGCCGATCGCACCCATGAGGAAGCCAGCCATATCCCGCCTGGACAGGTCGCCCTCCTCGCTTGGAACGTCGACCTGGGTCACCGGCTCACCGCCGACACAAGGAGTTACTTCTGCTTTTCCGAGACGTTCCCGAGACTGACTGGACATGGTGTTACCTCGAAGTTGCGATCAAATAGGACGCTTCCGCGTTGAGGCTCAGCCAGCATCGGCACGTCAGCCGACAACCCAACAGGGCGTGAGGAAGGCCCCTTGTCCTCTGCACTATGGTTTACTGCGTTAGAGTTTCGCGCAGCTCCGCACCGAGCTGGCACCGTTTCGAAGCTTGATGAGTGACTCGCCGCGCGGGGAGCGCCGAGCGGACCACGGCCCGTGAGGTCAATCCCCGCTTCATGCCTCGCCGATGGACGCAGACTCGCGCGAAGGGCATATCTGACGGACTCCCCTCCCTTACAGACATTCGTTCAAGCGTTGCCGCTGTGCGCGACTTGCGAGTCACCCGCGTTCCCCTCTGCCCCCTCATCGCGGGTCACCATATGTGTGAGCCATCGACTTGGCAACCAATATATTCACGAGCACGATGATTGTGCCCGGGTGACACACTCACGTAACGAACTGTTCGTGGAGTCGCACTCAAGCGCCCCGCTACTCGCCAGTCACTCGAAGGGAAACGGCGACACTGGCGCCATCTCCGCCACGAAGTGCCGCAGGCGCACGCCTCTACCGCGCGTGATGCGCAGCGCGGGCAACTTGGCTTTGACCTCGGCCACGTCGAAGGCCACGGCGCCTACGTAGTCCACGTGGCTCTGCGTATACACGCGACGCGGCAGCGCGAAGCGAACGAGCTGCCGGGCCGGACCGTGCTCCCCGAACATGAGCTCGCCGATCTCGCAGGTGCGCACGCCGCCCGCCAGGTACATTGCGCACGCCAGCGACTGCCCCGGAAGGTCCCCGGGCCCGAGATGCGGCAATGCGGCCCCGGCGTCCACGTACACCGCGTGGGCCGCCGCCGGCGTCACCACTGGAAAGCCCGCCTCGATGAGCGAGCGCGCCAGGTAGCCGGACGCCGCGAAGCGATACTCGAGATACGATTCGTCGAGCACCTCGTGAAGGCCCTGGGCGAGGGCCTCGAGATCGCGTCCGGCGAGGCCGCCGTAGCTGGGAAACCCCTCGGTGCGGATGAGATCGACCCGCAGGTTCTCGGCCAAGGCCTCGTCGCGCACCGCGAGGATTCCGCCCATGTTCACGATGGCGTCCTTCTTGGCGCTCATGGTGAAGGCGTCCGCGAGATCGAACATCGCCCGCGCGATCTCCGGCAGCGGCCGCTTCTGGTACGCGGGCTCGTCTTGCTGGATGCGATAGGCGTTCTCCGCGAAGCGGCAGGCATCGAGCACGAGCATCACGCCGGCCTTCCGGCACCGCTCCGAGACGGCCGTGAGGTTGCCGAGAGAAACGGCCTGCCCGCCCACGGTGTTGTTGGTGGCGGTCATGACCACGAAGGCGATGCGGTCGCGGTGCGCCTCCATGGCGCGGTCGAACGCCTCGAGGTCCATGTCGCCGCCGAACGGACGATGCGCCGTGAGCGCGTCGGCCAGGCTCAGATCGATGCCCCGGGCTCCGCCCGCTTCGACGTTGGCGCGCGTCGTATCGAACAGCCCGTTGGAGAGCACGACCTTGCCCTGCAGCGGCACCACCGAGCACAAGATGCGCTCTGCCGCCCGCCCCTGGTGCGTGGGGAACACGAACGGCATCCCGGTGAGCCCCTGCACCGCGTCCTGGAAGCGGAAGAAGCTCTTGGCCCCGGCGTACGACTCGTCGCCACGCATCATCGCCGCCCACTGCTCGGCGCTCATGGCGCCGGTGCCGGAGTCGGTGAGCAGATCGATGATCACGTCGTCGGCCCGCACCGAGAACAGGTTGTAGTGGGCCGCCTCCAGAATGCGCCGACGCTCGGCGGGAGTGGTCATACGGATGGGCTCGGTGACCTTGATGCGAAAGGGCTCGATGATGGGGCGGCGCTTCATGCGCGCGCGATAGGCAAATTGCGTACTCACGCGCGGAGCCCGCACCAGTCCGAAGAAACCGCGACGCCGGCCCCCGCAAGCCGCGCACCCCGCGCAAGCCATTCGCCGATTGCCCGGCACCCGCCCCATTGGCCGCCATTGGCGCGTTTCGTTGCGGGTTCCGTCGATTTGAATGCGCTGCGCGGGAGCGTCGTCCCAGGAAGAGTGAAACACGCTCGCTCCCTCTCGGCCCTGGCTCTTGCGCTCACGTTCACCGCAGCGGCGGGCCCGGCCCAGGCCCGCAACTGGTTCTGCGAGAACAGCAAGGGCAGCTACGACTGTTACGGCGCCCGCTACGGCATTCCCGCGCTCCAGGAGCGGCTGGCAAACCCGAAGGAGAAGCAGTCGCGCACCGACGTCGCCAAGGAGCTCGGCCTCCTCGACGCCACCGAAGCCGCCCCTGCGCTCCGCGCGGCCCTCGCCACCGAGACCGATCCCTGGGCCAAGGCCGCCATCGCGGCAGCTCTGGTGCGCATCGGCGACACCGCGAGCGAAAACGACGTGGTGCGCTTCTGTCACGAGGTCGAAGGCAAGGTCCCGTCGGCCTGGGAGACGTGCTTCGACGCGCTGGCCGACGCCGGCCGCGGCCGCGCCTACGCCCTCGACATCGCGCAGCGCATCGCCCCGCCGTTCACCAGCTGGGGCGACACGCTGGCCCGTCGGGTGATCCCGGTGCTGGTGCGCGAGCACGCGACCGAGGCGCTCCCGATTCTCCGCCGCTGGGGCGCGCATCCGGATGCCGCGAAGTCACCGCGCGGCGACGGACCGTGGGGCACGCCGCCCGACATGCGCGATCACCTCTTCGGGGCCATCCAGGGCGCCCGCATGCGACTCGGCGACGAAGCCCTGGCGGCGCAGGTGCGCGGTCCGCTGGGCACGCCCAACGCCGTGGTGCCCGCCTATCCGGAGCACTGGGTCGCCGGCCTCGGCAGCTCCGAGGGCGACATCCCCGCGCTCGCGCGCTTCGCCAGCTCCACGGCGCCGGAGTCGCGCGAAGCCTACGACGGCATCGATCGCCTCATCGCCGTGCTGGGCAAGCGCACCGACGCCGCCGCACGCCGGGGCGAAGACCTGCTCCGTACGCGCCTGAACGCGCTCACCGCGCACCGGGAGAACCGCGAGCATATCCAGTTCGAAGCGCGCATGCTGGCGCGTCACCATGCGTCCCTCGCGCGGCTCGGCGTGGCGGCGAGCCAGAAGCGACTCCTCGAGCTGGCGGTACCGGAGGAAAACGGGCGCATCACCACGGTGATTCCCTACGTGGCCGCCGAGCACGCGGTGCAGATGAAGCTCCCGGGCGCCACCGACGCCGCGGCCACGATCCTGCTCGCGGCCCGCCGCGGCATGGACATGCGCCAGTGGGAGAGCGTTCGCGCACTCGTGCGCGCCATGGAGGAAGCCGGTGACGTGCGCTATGCCATCGGGCTCGCGGTGGGGCACCCCATCGTCCGCGAAGAGGCTCTCGCCTTCGCACGCCACCCGACGGACGCCGCCTGCGCGGAGTCTGCCAAGGCCAGCGTGGCCGCCACCGAGGAAGGCTCCGACGCCGCGCTCCTGGCCCTCACCCTGCGGCCCACCGAGGCCTGCGATGCAGCGCTGTTGAGCATCGCGCAACGCAGTGACGCGAGCCCCCGTACCCGCGCGGTCGCGGCCGAGGCCCGGGTGCTCCTCCGGGGCCCCGACGAAGTGCGCTGGCTCGACGCCATCGCCGAAACCGACCAGACGCGGCTGGTGAAACAGACCGGCGCCCGCATGGCGATCCTCTTCCGCGGCCGACGGCCTCGCCCGGATCGCAGCCAGTAAGCACCGTCAAGCCACTGGCGCTGCCGAGACCACCAGATCCGAGGCGAGCGTCGGTACCTTGGCGACAAGCGCGTCGAGGCGCCGCAGCAGCCCGGGAAATCGTTCGAAGGACGACCCCTTCATGCCCAGGACTCGGAACCCATGGAGGGCCAGGAGATCGCGCAGCGCCTCCGGGTGGAAGATGCGCACGTGACCCACCGGCCGCTCCTGGAGCTTGAAGCGCTTGAGGGGCCCCACCCCCACCGACCCGCTCTCGTTCGACATCTCCACGAACAACGGCTGCACCCCGCACACCATCAGCGCGCGGTTGTACCATGCAAACAAATTGGGTGTAGAGAGCACGAAGAGGCCACCCGGGCGCATCACCCGGCGCACGTGCCGCAGGAACGTGTCGGGGTCGAGCAGGTGCTCCAGCACCTCGCCGGAGTACACCACGTCGAACGCCGCGTCCTCGTAGGGCAGCCCGCGATTCAGGTCCGCCTGCCGCAACGCGGCCCGGCTCGGTTGCCGCCCCTCCAGCCGGTCCTGGGAGAAGTCGACGCCGTCCAGCGCGAGCGTCGGAAAGGCCGCGTCGACGAAGGACAGGAAGGTGCCGTCGCCGCAACCGGCGTCCAGGAGCTGAGGTGGGCGCGCCCCGGGCGTGGTGACCGCCGCCCCCAGGTGTGCGCGGATCTGCGAAAGGGCGATCGCCTCTCGTGCGAAGGGAATTCGCCGTGTTTCGCGGATACCGGCATAGTGATCCACCAGGTCCATGCGGGGAAGATTTAGCCCGTTACACCGTAACTATCGAGAGTTCCTGCAAGTGGTTGCAGGTGCCGGCAAAACCCTGCCGGCAGCCGGTCCGTCGATTCCGCCTCCAACACAAGAATTTGCCCATGCTTCAACTTGGCCAGCGAATTGCTTATAAGACGACCATGACCGGTCGCTTCGCCTTTGCAGCTCTGCCGTTCGGCTTCTGCCTCCTCGTCGTGGGCACCGCCCCCGCGGCTCCGCCGGTCGTGGGCGGCCCGACCATCGTGACCGCGCACCTGGGCACTTCCACCAGCGCGACCACCGAGCCGGCAGCCAACGGGGCGTGCGCCGAGGGCATGGTCGAGGTCGAAGGCGAGTACTGCGCCGAGGTGCTGCAGGTCTGCGCGAAGTGGGCCGGCAAAGACGGCGAGAAGCGCGATCGTTGCGCCGAGTACCGCAAGTCCGCCCGCTGCGTGGGCGGCCCCGCCTTCGTCAGCAAGAAGCACTTCTGCATCGACAAGTTCGAGTTCCCCAACCGCCCCGGTGAGAAGCCCGTGGTGGCGGTCAACTTCGAAGAGGCGCGCGATCAGTGCAAGGCCGTGGGCAAGCGTCTCTGCGGCAGCGAGGAGTGGACCGTGGCCTGCGAAGGTCCCCAGCACCTCCCCTACCCGACCGGGTTCTCCCGCGACACCAACGCCTGCAACATGGATCGCCCGTACATCGAGCCCAACAACAGCGCCTTCGTGAACCCGAAGACGCGCGACGCCGAGCTGGCTCGGGTCGACCAGCGCGATCCCTCGGGCGCCCGCGAAGCGTGCGTAAGCCCCCACGGCGTGTTCGACATGGCCGGCAACGTGGACGAGTGGGTGGTCAACGAGCACGGCTCCGCACGGAAGGCGCCCTACGATAGCGGCCTCAAGGGCGGCTACTGGGGTCCGGTGCGCAACCGCTGCCGCCCCATGACCACCGACCACAACCGCACGCACTTCGGCTACCAGATCGGCTTCCGCTGCTGCAGCGATCCGAAGTAGCCACGCAAAGATTCTGACCATAGCGGCGTAGCGCGGGAACCTTTAGCGGTGAATCGTGGAGATTCAACCGATGAAGACGCGCAAAGCTCGTGGGCTGCTCTCGGCCGTTGGCTGTTTGGTGATGGTGGCAACGGCAGCCACCGCGGCGTGTGACGGCGACGATGCGGTCAGCCCCGCATCGGATGCATCCCCGAGCGAAGCGGCAACGCTCGAGCGCGACGCCGGGGTGGCCGACGCCGACGCAGCGGCGCCGGAGCTCACCAAGGAGGAAGAGGCGATCATCAAGACCCTCGGCCCCCTGCCCGCGGTGCCCGCCGACAAGACCAACGCCTTCGCCGACGTCGCCGCCGCCGCCACGCTGGGTCAGATGCTGTTCTTCGAGAAGAGCTACAGCGGCCCCATCGTGGTAGCCGACGACGGCACCAACGGCGGCCTCGGCGCGCTGGGCGCGACCGGCAAGGTCTCCTGCGCCAGCTGTCACGGCGGTGAGGCGCTCGAAGACGCCCGCTCGAAGCCCAACAACACGTCCATCGGCATCGACCGCGGCACGCGCAACGCGCTCGCGCTCGTGAACGCGGCCTACTACCCCTGGACCAACTGGGGCGGCCGCTTCGATTCCCAGTGGTCCCTGGCACCGGCGGTGGCGGAGAACCCCCGCAACATGGCGAGCTCGCGGCTCGCCGTGGCGCACATGCTGTGGACGAAGTACCGCACCGAATACAACGCCGTGTTCCCGGTGCCCCTGGACGCCGCGCTCGACCCCGCGGCCGCCGATGCCGCGCGCTTCCCCGCCACCGGAAAGCCCAAGGCCGCGGTGACCGATCCCGATGGGCCGTGGGAGCTCATGGCCGCGGCGGACCGCACCATCGTCAACACCATCGTCGCCAACTACGGCAAGGCCATCGCTGCCTACGAGCGCAAGCTGGTGAGCGGAGGGTCGGCGCTGGACCGCTTCGTGGGCGGCGACGCGAACGCGCTCTCCGCCGACGCGCGGCGCGGGCTGAAGGTCTTCATCGGCAAGGGGAAATGCGTCTCGTGCCACTCCGGCCCCACGCTCTCCGACGGCAAGTTCCACGCGCTGCTCGTGCCGCAAACGGGTGTGGGCGTGCCGGCCGCCGACCTCGGCCGATTCACCGACGTTCCGCCGCTCCTCGCCAGCCCCTTCAACACGAACGGCGCCTTCAGCGACGACAAGACCACCGGCAAGCTCACCGGCCTCGCGCAAGACGCGACGCAGCAGGGCCAGTTCCGCACGCCCACGCTGCGGAACATCGCCAAGTCGGGGCCCTACATGCACGCTGGGCAGCTCGCCACGCTCGACGCGGTGGTGGCCTTCTATGCAACCGGCGGCGGGACCGCGGGAGACGCGGGCGACGCGGGCGTGGTGAAAGACCCGGCGCTCCTCCCGCTCACGCTGGTGGGCACCGACGCGGCCGATCTCGTGGCCTTCATGAAGGCCCTGACCGGCGCCGCCATTCCTGTGGATCTGCTGCGCGACACCGCAAAGCCATGACGGGCAGCGGGCGCGCGCTCGGTCCACGTGCCATAGTGAAGGTTCGGGAGGTGGACGAATGAACCCCATCGCGCGTGGTGCCGCTGCATGGCTCGTGGTGTCGGTGGCCGCGTGCGCGCAGCCGTATCGGCCGGTTCTACCGAACGAGCCGTACGCGGTGGTCCGCTTCATCCGGGTCTATCCGGAAACGGCGGGCACGCTCGAGGAGACCTTGGCCGTGGATCGCGAGCCGGCGTTCGTGGCGCGAACCGCGGCGCCGGTACCACGCACGCCGCGCGTCGACGAGGTTCGGGTGCGACCCGGCTACCTGAAGCTCTACGCCTCGAGCGCGTTCTTGCGGGAGTACGTCGCGTACGAGACGACGCACAGCTCCACCACCAAGACGCTAGGCTCCGACGTCGAGACCTACGAGTGTGGTACCGAGAGCGAGCGCCGGACCTGCGTGCGCCCGGTGCTGCGCGAACGTAGCGATCCGGAGCCCGCGACCACCCGCCCGATCACCAAGACGTCGGCGTCGGAGTCCTGCAC
>JABFRG010000941.1 GCA_013141295.1 Polyangiaceae bacterium | reverse complement strand
GTGGAGCTCGTGTACCGCGTGCCCGCGGGGGGCACGGCGTGGGAGCTTTCGGGGGAGACGATGCCGGAGTCGGTGGTGCACGATCAAGCGGTGGAGCTCCTGCGCGCGCTCCTGGCATGGTGGGCTCGGGGTCGAAGCGATGTGCAAATTGCACGCAATCTCGCCATTCGCTGGGACGAGGCGCACCCTCAGGTGGGCGTGGATCCGGACGTGTGCGTGCTGTCGCCGGCTCCTCCGGACGGCGCGGATCTCCGGAGCGTCCGCACCTGGCAGCCCGGCCACGCTGCGCCGCGGCTGGCGGTGGAGGTCGTGTCCGAGACCAACCCGCACAAGGACTACCTGGTGGCCCCGGAGAAGTACGCGGCGAGCGGCACCGGTGAGCTTTGGATTTTCGATCCGCTGCTGAGCGGACCGAAGGATCACGGAGGGCCCTTTCGCATCCAGGTGTGGCAGCGCGACGAGGCCGACCGACTGGTGCGCACCTATGCGGGCGACGGTCCGGCGCCTTCGCGTTACCTCGGGGCGTACCTCGTTGTCGTCAAGGACGGGGTCGCCCTCCGCATCACCGACGACGCGGACGCGACGAGCTTCTGGCTCACCGGCGAGGAGGCCGAGCGCGCTGCGAAGGAGGCCGAGCGCGCCGCGAAGGAGGCGGCGCTGGCGCAAGTAGCCGCTCTCGAGGCCGCTCTCGCGCGGCTCGGGAAGTAGCGGCTCACCGACGCTCCCACGAAGCCTCGAGCTCGCCAAAGCACACCCCCTCGCGCAGGAAGCGCCCGGAAGGCAGGTCCAGGAGAGACGACGCCAGCCTTCGCGCGTTGCCGAAGCGCGCCGACCCATGATCCACCTCGAAATCGACGCCATCGCGCATGGACCGCGGGACGTCGGCGAGCGCTGCATTGTTGCCGGTACCCGCCAGGTTCGCGCTGGAGCCCACCACAAGGCGGCCATCGGCGAAGGCGAGCTCGGCGACCCGCGACAAGAGCGGCCCCACCCCGAAGAAGAGCGCGACCGTATCGTCTTTGGTGCATTGTGCACGCACCGCGGGCGGCGTGGCCGCGAGCAGACGAGAATCGGCGTTCGCGCGCGCGACCACCGCAAGCGGCCAGGCGCGGCTCGCAGAGGCGATCCAGGCGCGGATAGAGGGGGACACGTCCGCTCCCACGTCGTCCAGGATGGGCAGGTTCGCCACCGTCACGCACGGCTTCTCGCGGGGTCGTCCCTTGAGCCGGTAGATGCGCTCCACGGCCTCGGGGCCCATGGCCACCAGGCCGTAGCCGGTTTCCGTTGGTGCGAGCACCAGCTCACCACGTAGGAGTCGCGCATACACTTCGCGGGCATCGTCTTCGAGCATCGGAAGACCATTGCAGCACGGGCGCGCGAGCGGCCGCTGTCACCCGCTTGGAGAGGGGCGTCGCAGTCCCAGGCCAACCTACTCGACGTTCGGCGCGCCCGGCGTCTCCGCCACGGTCTTGAAGGCGCCGTTGGGGTCGGCGTTGGGAATGCGTGCATAGCTCATGCTTCCCGCGGAGGCGTCGGGCGGGTACACGACCTTGCCCACGACCCCTCCGTCCGGCTGCAGCAGAAAGAGCGTCTCGCCGTTCTTGTTGCTGATGCCGAACACCGCGTTGAAGCAGTAGGCTTGGCCGCCGTCGGGGCAGGGCCTGCCGGCGTCACCCACGCCGCCTCCGCGCACCAGCAGGTAAGCGCCCGGCGCCAGATCCGTGCTCGCGGGGAAGGTGACCGCCTCCGAGAGCTTGGGCTCGCCGGTGGTCTTGTCGCGATCTGCGAGCTTGAAGCCTACCAGGCTCTCGCCGGCGTCACCGGAGTTCACCAACTCCACCCACTCGTCGCCGCCGGAGATCTCGTTGATGAGCACCTTGGAGATCGCCTCGTTGCCACCCGCATCGAACCCCTTCTTCACGTCCGGCGCCACGTCGGCGCCGGCGTCGCTGGCCGGAATCACGATCACGTCGGCTGCCGCGTCGGCGGTGGGAGGCGTGGTGGCGCTGTCGCTGAGACAGGCATCGAGGACGAGCAAGGACGACGCAGCGAGCGCTGCGCCTAGCGCCACCACCTTCAGCCGCTTCGACGTTCCCTTCGCGATTCCGTGCATCGGTCACCTGCCTCCTGATGGGCTCAAATCCCGTGGAACTCTCGCACCTGCTTGACCACCACGCGACCGTTCGTGAGCACCTTGAACTCCATGTCGAGGGCCGAGGGCTTGGCGCGATTCATGTGGATGTAGGTGCAGCTGCCGGGATTGTAGCTGGCCTTGGTGGCGCAGTACTGCCGTTCGGTCGCCACCCCGACCGCGACGATCTCGGCCATCTTCGCGTCGCTCAGCACCGGGGTCGTACGCGTCGCTCCGCCAGGTGACGGCGTGGCCGCGCGGACCATGGTGTAGCGGTCCGGGCGATTCAGGTCGGCGCTGAAGGTCACCACCGACATCTGCGCGATGGTACCGGGCATGGGATTGGTCACCAGGTTGTTCCCCTCCTGCACCGACACCGTGTAGCCGTTGATGTCCTCGCCGTTGATGATGCGGGTGATGATCACCCCGTTGGCCATGACCTCGGCGTCGGTCTCGTAGGCCGGCACCACCGCCAGGCCCATCGCGGCCGTGGCGTGGTCGATGCGCGCGAAGGAGCGCTCCTCGATGGCCCGCGGATTCCACAAGCTGGCGTACACCGCCTTGATGGCGCACTGGGGCGTCTTCGGGAGCACCTTCAGCTTGGTGACGACGCCGTCGGGATCGTCCTGGATGTAGCACTCGAATGCGTTGTTATCCTGGGCCGAAAGCTTCACCGAGAAGCTGTCGTGGAGCCCGGCGCCGTCGAAGGACGGAATGTCCTCGGCGTTGGCGCTGGAGCGGAACTTGAGCTCGCTCATGGCGGGGAATCGCGTCGATAGCGCTGCTACCTCGCGCTCGACGTCCACCAGATCGGCCTGCGGGACCCGGGCAAAGTAGAAGAGCTGCTGCACCGCGCTAGCCCGCGCGCGACGTTCGTTGGGTGAGAGATGGCCCGCCTTCTCGTCGGCGATCAGCGCTGCGAGCGCCGTGGCGATATCCGGATTGGCGGCGATGAAGTTGCGATATCGCTGCACCGGCACGCCGAAACCGAAGGGTACCACGTCGTATCCCATCTTGCTGCTCAAGGTGCCGGCGTGGCCGAAGCGTCCCACCACCGCGTCGTTCACCAGGAACCCGATGCCATTGGCTTTGCCACCGAAGCGTCCGCCGTCTTCCACGCACACCGGCGCGAGCGACGGGCACATGGCATCGAAGGAGAGGACGTTCGGATAGGCGATCTGCGGCAGCGGGATCCAGGGCTTGTCGGTGCGCTCCCGGTACTTTCGTTCCACCATCTCGGCGGTGGTAGGCTCGATGACGTAGCCGGTCTTCTGCACCACCAGGTGCACCGGCTTGTCTGCCAGCGGCATGAGCTGCGGGTGGGTGGGCGATGCATCGCGCAGCATCATGTTCGGTGTGCCGCGCTCCTTCGATTTCAGGTTCACGTGCGACGTGACGTCCTGATAGGCGCGGGTGATGGTCCCGGCCACCACCGAGAGATCCAGCGGCAGCTCGTCGAACACCGGAATGTCGGTGGGCCGCAGGTCGCCCTGGCCCTTCGGGAAGATGCGCAGGTAGCCCCAGGCCTCGCCGGCGTTGAGCGGCAAGAAGCGCACGTTGCCCAGCACCTCGTCGATGGTCATGGGGGTCACGCCCATGGCACGGAGCGCCGGCCCCACCCGCGCGAAGGTCTGCTGCGGGCCGGTGGCCACGAACGCGAGCTTGGCGTTCGGAATCTTGATCTGCGGCTTCAGGATCTGCGCCGTCCGGAGAATGCCCTCTTCGTGCACCACGTCGTCCGGATAGAACTGGATGGCGTAGGTGGGCTCGGTGTCGCTGCCCAGCGTGTAGGTCTGGATGCTCCCGCCGATGTAGCGCTTGTCGTCGCTGTAATAGGTATTGGTGTTGAAGCTGGCTTGATCGTCGCCGATGGCCAGCGCCACCTTGGCAAAATCGTAGTGCAGCGTGGCGAACGAGGGGATCTTGCCGTCGAGCCGGTAGTTGGCGTTGATGAAGAACGTCGCCTGGGAGCCATTGCGAACGTCGATGAAGTACTTGAGCAGGCGCCCGGATTGCCCGAAGCCGCCTCCGTCGGTGGCGAAGAAGTTGAAGGTGCGCGTGCTCTTCATCGTGGAGGCGAAGAGCGTGTGCTCGAGCTGCGATTCCGGAATGTCGTCGTCCGCGGGATCGTCCGTCGTGCACGCCGCGAGCAGCGCCGCACCGAGCACGATGGCGAAGGCGGCGCGGGACATCAGCGGGTGCAATCCACGAAGGTTGCCTGGGAGACGACGGAGAGAACGCCAGCGGGGGTCACCTTGAGGATCTTACGGCTCACCAGGCCGCCGCACGCGCCGAATCCGGTGGACTGCACCTCGTAGCCCCCTTCCGGGAGAGCTCGGTAGGCGGCCGGTGCGCCGTCGTTGCACACCAGGCTCTCGCCGCTGAGACGCACCAGGTAGAGGGCCTCCTGGGGCGAGTCGATGATGCCGAAGAACGCCCGCGCCTCGTCGATGGTGCGAATGACGCCGATCTCGTCGCCGCGGGTGTACACGAGCGCTTCGAGGTTGCAGTTGCCCGTGGAGGGCTTGGCCTCCGGCGCGCCGAAGGCGGCGTCCTTGGGGACGATGGGCAGGCCATTGCACTTGTCGCCCAGCACGTGCAGCGCATCGAAGCGGGTAAGACACGCGGCGACGTCCGGCGAGCCGGAGCAGGGGTTGCCCACCGAGTCGCTGGTGATCTCGGCGGTGAGCGCCGCCTCTTGGGCGCCGTTCGGGCTCCCGGCGACCGCACGGGGCACCGTGGTTTCCTTGCGAAAGCCCACGAAGTCCACGGGGCGCGCCGGCTTGAAGCCCGCGGCGAACTGGAGCACGCCACCGGCGCAGGCGTTGGTCATGCCCGGCGGCAGCGGCGCCTGGGTGGTCACCGTGGCAGTACACGCGGTAGCGAGCGCGAGAGCGAAAGCGAGCGCGGGGATCTTCATCGGACGCAATCCACGAAGGTCGACTGGGAGACGACACTGATGACGCCGGCGGGGGTCACCTTGAGAATCTTGCGGCTCACCAGGCCTCCACAGCGACCGAACGCGGTGGACTGGATCTCGTAGCCGCCCTCCGGCAGGGCCCGATATGCGGCCGGCGCGCCCTCGGCGCAGGTGAGCCCCTCTCCACTCAGGCGAACCAGGTACAGCGCTTCCTGCGGCGAGTCGATGACGCCGAAGAACGCCCGCGCCTCGTCGATGGTGCGAATCGCGGCGATGTCGTCGGCCCGGGTGTAGAGGAGGCCTTCGACGTAACAGTTCCCCGGTTGCATGGGCGCAGCTGCGCCCGAGCCGGGGGCCGCCACGTCAGCGGCCGCGGCCTCTGCGAGACCGAGACCGAAGCTCTTGGGGACGATGGGCAGGCCCGCACACTGATCGCCGAGCACGCGCAGGCTGTCGAAGCGCTTCAAGCACGCGGTGACGTCGGAGCTGCCGGCGCACGGGTTGCCCACCGAGTCGTCGGTGATCACCGCGGTCCACGCGGCCTCTTCCGTAGTGCCAGGGCCGACCACGGTCCTGGGCGTCGTGGTCTCGGTGCGGAAGCCCACGAAGCTCACCGGCGTGGTGGGCTTGAAGCCGGCCGCAAAGCGAAGCTTTCCGCCCACGCAGGCGTTGGTCATGCCCTCGGGGACCGGCGCCGTGGTGGGGGTTGAAGTGGTGATCGTGCAGCCGGCGACAGTTGCCAGGGCTACCGCAGCGACAACGCCCGCGAGACGCGGAAAGGCGAGGGAGGTCATGGCGCACATTGTTGCATGTGCCGTTCCATAAATGCCGCTGTTATTCCTGGGAAATTCGTCGCCCGAAGTGTGCCACGGCCGCGCGATGGCACACCAGCCGGACGAACCGCGCAGACGTCAGTCGTCGCGTACCGGCGGCGAGCGCGAGATGGCGAAGCAGAGGACCCCGAAGAGCACCGCCACGAGACCGCCGGCGAAGACCCAGTCGAAGGAGCGCGGCACCTCCGCGTTCTTGGGGCGTGCGATCGTGCCGAAGGTCTCGCCTTCGTCGCGGGCGAACCAGCAAGGCACGGTGACGCTGCCGGCAGGCCACGCTTCGCTGTCGCGCTTGGTGAAGGAGCCGGGCCCTCCGGGGCCGGTGTAGAAGGCGGTGCGCTTGCCCTCGTCCGAAGGCGCGTCGAGCTGGCAGGTGCCTTCGGCGTAGTGAAGCGGGTGCTCGCCGGCGTGACGCACGTAGGCCGCGCCCATGCCCACCAGCAGCAGGGATGCGACACCGGCGTAGAACGCCACCGGGTTCTTTCCCACGACCTTGGCGTAGGCGCGCCCGACGGTGGCGTGTCGCGCGCGGCGCAGCGCTTGCCGGTGCGCGAGCTCGGTCTCCGCGGTCCGCTGCCGGAGCTCCGAGAGCTCGCGTTCGGCAGCTTGGGCGCGGGCGCGAAAGTCCGCGTCCTCGCCGCCTTCGCCTTGCCCACGCGTCGCTCGGAGCTCGTCTTCCAGCCGCGCAATGCGCGCGTGTGCCGCGTCGAGCTCGTCTCGGAATGCCATGCGTGGGTCCATGGAACGGCTCTTTCCGGCGAACCCATAGAAAAAAAGGGCCGCGCAGCAACGTCGCGTCGCTGCGCGGCCCCAGCCATGCGCCGCAGCTCAGCCCTTCACCGTGAGAATCGGCGAGAGACGCGCCACCGGCATGGCAATGCCTGCATCTTGCACGGTTCGGATCACCGGCCCGATGTCCTTGTAGGCGTAGGGCGCCTCTTCGAGCACCCGTTGGCGGTGCTTCTCCAAGACGTCTTGCCGCGTACGCAGGTGCGGCGCCGCCGGGTCGATGGAGGTGATCACCTCCAGCTCCGCCAGCGCTCGATCCGCCTTCGCCGAATCCACGTGGGTGGCCGCGCCTCGAGAGAGCGCGCGACCCGCGCCGTGACATGCGCTGCAGAGCGAAGCCGGTTGTCCGGCCCCGGCCAGCAGGAAGCTCGACGCCCCCATGGATCCGGGAATGATGACCGGCTCGCCGATCCATGCGTCGGGAGACGCAGGACCGCCGGCCGGCGTGGCCCCTTTGCGATGAAGGAAGGACTCTCCGTCGTCGCCCGGGAACACCAGGTTGTGCGGCGCATCGTAAACCAGCTTCGCCGAGACGCTTCGGCCGGTGGCCTCGCGAATCGCACGCAGCGCCATGAGCCCCAAGAAAAGGCGATTTGCGAACGCGAAGTTGGCTGCATTGTGCATGGCATCCAGGTACGCCGCCGCGAGGACCCGGGTGGGGCCCGCCGTGGCCAGCGGGTAGAAGCCATGCTTCGGGTGGCGCAAAGCACGCGGAAACGCGTCCTGAGCCTCGGCCATGAAGTGGCCGCCCACCGCATGACCGATGCCCACCGAGCCCGAGTGCACCATGATCGCCAGGTTGCCCCGGGAGACGCCCCAACGGTGCGCCACGCCGCCGTCGAGGAGCTCGTCCACCGATTGCAGCTCGACGAAGTGGTTGCCACCACCCACCGAGCCGATCTGCGGATCGCGGCCATCGATCCGCCCGGAGGAGCGGACGAACCCTTCGAAGCCGAAGAGCCCCCGGGTGGCGAAGGAGCCGCCCTGGTGCACGCGCGCGAGATCGTCCCGCGCGCCTTCCGCGTCGAAGTGCTTCCAGATGCCGCACGTGGCGTTGTCGGCAGCGGTGTCGGACAGACCCGAGAGACCGCTGCGCAGCACCGCCTCGCGCTGCCGTGGCGACATGGGAATATCCCGCTCGCCACCGAAGAAGAGCGCGCGAAGACGCCGCGCCACCGCCGGCCGATGCGCGGTGAGCGCGTCTGCCGGCAAGTCCGTCACCAGGAGCCGCATGCCGCAGCACACGTCGTTGCCGATGGCCTTCGGCC
>JABFRG010000650.1 GCA_013141295.1 Polyangiaceae bacterium | reverse complement strand
CTATTTTGTCCGGCCCGGAGTGCGGTCGCCGCCCCTCAACGCGGGCGCGGGCGCGGGCGTCGACGCGGGCGGGCGCGCCCCCTGCGCCCACTCGCCAACCCCGCGGAATCACGAGTCATCACAAGGTGTAACGGGAGGCACAGAGCTTGAACCTCGGCTCCCCCATGAAAACCCGTACGCTTGCTCCCCTCGCCCTCGTCCTCACGACCCTCTTCGCCGCCGGCTCCGGCATGGCGCAGTCCTCGCCCACCAAGACCGTCGACGTCAGCGTCGACAACGTGGAGGTGAAGGACGGCAAGGCCCAGGTCTCGCTCTCCGCCGGCCTCTACCAGGGCGTGCTCCCGGGCGACAAAGGCTTCTTCCTGAAGGAAGGCGAGAAGGCCCCCGGCAGCGAGTTCACCATCGACCGCATCGACGAGACGCACTCGTTCGCCAGCACCGTCTTCAGCAGCAGCGACGATCTGCGGGCCAAGGCGTCGATCAAAACGCGCCTTACGACCACCCGCACCTGCCCCCGCGGCGGCGCGCGGCCCGAGCTCTTCGACAGCAAGGAGGTACGCGAAGGCGCGCAGCCGGCCGAGGGCTTCGCCTTCGCCAAGGTCATCGCCTCGGCGCGGGTCGACAAGACGCAGATCTCCTTCACCATCGACAAGGGCGCCGACGACGGCGTGCTGCCTTCGTCGTCCGGCTACGCGCTCACCGCCGGCCCGGGCCGGCCGCTGGCGCAGTACGTGAGCATCTCGTGGGTGGGCGCCAAGACCGCCGGCGGCACGGTCAACGCCGGCGACGCGGATCAGATGCTCAAGAACGTCAAACGCATCGGCTACGAGCGCCTCATCTGCAAGCCCATGAAGTGAGGCTCGCGCCTCCACAGCGACGGTGATCGCTCAGGGTGGCGCGAAGCGGAAATTGGCGATGATGGCCGCGTGATCCGAGCCGCCCAGGCCACGGTTCGACGAGTCGCCGACGATGCGCGTGGTGCCCTTCACGTGGTACTCGACGATGGGCGCCGGAACGAGCAGGTGATCGATGGCGGAGCTGAAGCTGCCGCCGAAATAGCTCATCTGCTGGTCCGCCGAGAGATCGCGGGACTCCACGCGAACCAGCTGCCCGTCGGCGCTCTTCACCTCGAGGGCATTGATGGGCGGAGAGCCCGGCGAGTCGTTGAGATCGCCGCCCATGACGATGAGCCGCGCGGGCTCGGCCTTGGCTCGGGCGAGGACGATGAGCCGCGCAGCCTGCGCCTCGCCCAGGCGGAGGTTCGGGTCGTCGTTGGCCTTCGACTTGAAGTGGGCGCCGAAGACCGTGTACGGCACGCCGTCGTGCTCGAGGTCGATCTCGAGGAACTCCCGGGTGAAGCGGTCCTTCTGCCCGTTCGGCAGGGTGATCTGATCCTGGCGGTGGGTCTTCACCGCCTTGATGGGATCCTTGGCCATGATGGCCACGTCCACCGAGCCGTTGAAATTGGTCTCGCCGATGTGCGCCGACGGATACTGCGGGAGCCGCGTCTTCAGCGCGTCGAGGCAGGTCTGGTTCTCCACCTCTTCGAGGAGCACCACGTCGGCGTTGAGGCGCTTGATGCCGCCCGCGATGCCGTCGGCCTTGGTCTTGAACTGCGCCGGCGAGAGCGCTTGCTCGAAGTCGGAGGGGCCGCACGCGCCGGTGTCGCAGACGGTGTCGAAGAACGCCCGCACGTTGTAGGCGGCGATGGCCACTTGCCCCTTGGGGGGCGGCGGGAGGCTGGCGTCGTCCTCCGGGAGGCCTCCGCCGTCGTCGGCGGTGCCGTTGGGGGGAATCTCCGCCTTGCGATCGGAGCAACCGGGACCCGCGGCGAAGCAAAGAGCAAGGGCCCCGAGGACCGCGGAGAAGAAAGGCACTCTCATGAAGATCCGGTGACGATAGCATGACGCCGGCAGAGCGCCCACGCGCCGGTGCGGATCAGAGGATACGCAGACGGGTGCGGAGCTCGGCGGTGCTGCCCTCCTGCTCGGGGGTCTTCACGAACGCTGGCGCCGGCTCGTAGGGTGCAGGCGCGGCGCTCCACACGTCGTAGTCGTCGGGCAAAGGTCCGGGCAGCGAAGGCTGGGCGGTGCGTTCGAGGAGCTGGAAGTCGTGACGCACCTCGAGCTCCAGCGGCTCCTTTCGGGCGTAGCCGCCCTCCTTGAACCATTTGCGTGCACGTTGCACGTTCTGGATGAGCACGAAGTGCTGCGGGTCGACCTTGGCGGCGGTGGAGAACAGATCCATCATGGCGTCCAGATCGCCCCGCGCCTTCGCGATGCAGGCCAGGTGGTTGTACACGAGGCCCGGCAACGGATAGCCGAGCTCGAGGGCCTTCTTCACGTGATGCTCGGCAAGATCGAACGCGCCCGCGTGGTAGTGGGCGGCGCCCAGGTCCATGTGCGCCGCGTGGTACTCCTCGCCCAGCGCCTCGAGGATGGCCTGGTACTCCGGAACCCCGTCGTGCTGCAGCGTGCGCAAGCCGCTGTTCTTCTGGAACCACGCGTTGAGGAAGGCGGTGTCTTCCGGCGACGCGTCGAAGGGCGTCTTCAGCTCCTGGAAGGCACCGGTAAAGTACACGTTTCGGTCGAGCCAGCGCTTCTCGGTCTTGGACCCCTCGGCGGGCACCTCGGCATCGTAGAAGTCCCGGGTACCCGGGTAGATGGAGAGGCACGAGAACACATACTCGTGGGGCCGCGCTCGCTGGAGAAAGGCCAGCGTCTCCTCGAACGACGCGCGGGTCTCACCGCGGTTTCCGAGCATCATGTAGTGGCGCACCTTGATGCCGTATTTCTTGGCGAGGCGGGTGCTCTCCTCGATCTCCGCCACGGTGATCTTCTTGTCGATGGCGTCGAGGATGCGCTGGGAGCCCGACTCGACCCCCAGGCTCAGACGCTGGCAGCCGGCCAGGCGCATCTCCCGCAGCAGCTCGTCGTTCAAGAGATCGACCCGGGTGTCGCAGCTCCAGAAGAAGCGGAGGTTCCGCTTGCGGATCTCCTTGCAGAGCTCGAGGACGCGCTTCTTGTGGGTGGTGAAGGTGTCGTCCTTGATCTGCACCATCTTCACCGGCAGGCGCTCCAGCACCTTGGCCATGGCGGTGACCACGTAGTCCACCGAGTTGGATCGGAAGCCGCGGCCCCAGCTGGTCTCGGCGCCGCAGAAGGTGCAGGCCCATGGGCACCCCCGCGACGTCATGAGAATGTGCGTGTCGAAGTAGTCTTGGGGGCTCGCCAGATCGTCGAGATTCTTGTATTGTGCACGCTCATCGGCGCGCACGATGGCCGAGCCGTCGCCCCGGTACACCGTGCTCTCGATGCCGGTGAGCGGGAGCCCTTCCCCTTTGCGCTTCAGGATCTCCAGGAACGTGGCGTCGCTCTCGCCGTAGCAGACGAGATCGATGTCCGGGTGGTGCCGCAGCATGTCCTCCGCCAGTGGCGTGGCGTGCGGACCGCCCACGATGACGGTGGCCTGCGGCCGGAGCTTCTTGATGAGCGCCGCCACGTAGCCCACGCCGCGGCGATTCGCGGTCCAGCAGGAGAGGCCGTAGACCTCGGCGTCGAGGCGCCCCAGCACTTCTTCGACCTTGGGCCAGGTGAAAGACGAGAGGTTCAGGACCTTCACCGAATGGCCGGCACGGAGCCCCTGGGCGCCCAGCGAGAACAGGCCGTAGGGCGTCTGGTAGAAGTCGGCGTCCAGATCCCGCGGCTGAAAGTCCAGCGGCGGCCCTTCGTCGCCGTAGCCCGCGTGGCCCGGCTCGGCGATTTTCCACGGCGGCGGGTAAAGGAGCGCGATGCGCATCCGGGGAGTCTACGCCTTGTGAGCCCGGCCGGCGATCTCCAGCATGCGGGCGATGGTCTCGTCCAGCGACCAGTCGGAGGAGTCGATGATCACCGCGTCGTCGGCGGGCCGAAGGGGCGCCACCGGGCGGTTCTTGTCCTGCTCGTCGCGGGCGATGACCTCCTGGAGCGTCTGCGCCAGGGTGGTGGTCACTTCGCCCTTCTCCTGGAGCTCCTCGAAGCGGCGCTGCGCGCGGATCTCCGGGCGGGCGGTGAGGAAGAACTTCACCTCGGCGTCGGGGCACACCACGGTGCCGATGTCGCGGCCTTCCAGGACCACGCCGCCGTTCTCGGCGACCTTGCGTTGGAGCCCGAGCAGCACGTTGCGCACCGGCGGAAACTTGGAGACGGTGCTGGCGCCGAGGGCGACCTCCGGCGTGCGGATGCGCTTCGACACGTCTTCGCCGCGCAGGAGCACGCGGATGCCGTTGGCCTCTCCGTCGCTCTGGAGGCGCGAGGCCTCATGGGTGAAAGAGAGAGAGCCGTCGGCCAAGAGCTTCGCGCCCAGCTCGGCGATGGCGTCGCCTTCGGTGAACGCGATGCCGGCCTCGTGCGCGGCGAGCGCGAGCGTTCGATACATGGCGCCGGTGTCCACCAGGGCGAAGCCCAGGACCCGTGCGAGCTCTCGGGCCACCGAGCTCTTGCCGGCTCCGGCGGGTCCGTCGATGGCGATGATGGGCTTCGGGCGCACGGGCCCTTCCTAGTGGATTGTGGCGCTCTGAGCAACTGGCTGAACGTCTACGCCACGTCGATGCGGGCGCCGAGCGCGCGCAAGGTGCCGACGAACCGCGGAAAGCTGGTGGCGATGCAGTCGGCGTCGTCGATGCGCGACGGCCCGTCGGCATGGAGCCCGAGAATGGCGGCGGACATGGCGATGCGGTGATCGCCGTCGCTCTCCACATGGGCGGCGGTGAGCTTGCCCGGACGACCTTGCACCACCAGACCGTCGTCCAGCTCCTCGCAGGTGACGCCGAAGGCCCGCAGGACCTTGGCCATCATGGCCAAGCGATCGCTCTCCTTGGTGCGCAGCTCCTGGGCGTCGCGAATGGTGGTGGTACCGGAGGCGCGGGCAGCCAGCACGCACAGGATCGGCACCTCGTCGATGCTCCGGAGCACACGTTCACCGCCCACCGTCACCCCGACCAGATCGCCGAAGGCGCTCACCAGGTTGCCGATGGGCTCGCCGGAGACCTCGCCGAGCGGCTCGGCCTCCACGCGGGCTCCCATGTCGCGCAGCACCTCGAGCAGCCCGGTGCGCGTGGGGTTCAGGCCCACGTGGCGCACCACCACCCGGGAGCCGGCCACCGTGGCGCCGGCGGTCACCAGGAATGCCGCGGCGGAAAGATCGCCCGGGACGTCCAGCTCGAAGCCGGGCAGCTGACCGTTCCACCCGGCCGGGTCCAGCTCCACGAACGAGCCCATGGCGCGGATCGGCGCGCCCAGCGCCGAGAGCAGCCGCTCGGTGTGATCGCGCGACACGGAGGGCTCGCGAAAATGCGTCACGCCGTGGGCGAAGAGGCCGGAGAGCAAGATGGCGCTCTTCACCTGCGCGCTGGCGATGGGGCTCTCGAACTCCAGCGCCGTGAGATAGGTGTCCTCGCCGAGCGGGCCGATGTGCAGCGGCGCAGTGATCTCTTGTGGCTTCTTCGGATGCGCCGCGCCCTCGATGCGTGCGCCGCGAAGGCGAAGAGGCGCCGCGATGCGCATCATGGGCCGGCGGGAGAGCGAGGCGTCGCCCACCAGCGTCGAGGCAAACGGCTGTGCGGCCAGGAGGCCGGAAAGTAGCCGCATGGTGGTGCCGGAGTTGCCGCAGTCGATGGGCGCGGCAGGGGCGCGCAGGCCGAAGAGGCCGGTGCCCTTGATGCGCAGCTCGCGCTCCCCCACCCGCTCGATCTCCGCGCCGAGCTGCTGCATGGCGGCGAGCGTGGCGTCGTTGTCGGCGCCTGCCGCGTAGCCCTTGACGTGGGTGATGCCGTTGGCGATGCCGCCGAAGAGGAGAGCCCGGTGGGCGATGCTCTTGTCGGCGGGCACCGGCACGCTCCCCACGAGCGGTCCTTCGGCCGGATGAACGACGAGCGAGGTCACTCGGGTCCCTAGTTCAGGAGGCCGGGCAGCGCGACGAGGAGGTCCTTGAGGGCCTTGTCGTCCACCGAGAACTTCGCCTGGACGTCGACCTTGTCGGCCTTGGCCTCGAAGTTGTCGAGCCGGGGCACCGGCGCCACCGCCGAGAGACCGCTGACGAACTTGGCGGCCTTGCGGAGGCCCTCGACGCCGGTCTGGGCGTTGGCTTCGGTGTCGTAGGTGAGGGTGCCGGCGATGTTCAGCCCGGGCGCCTTGAAGACGCCGAGAACGCGCACGACCTTGAGGCCCTGGGTGCCCGGCAGCTGCAGCGGTCCGATGGAGATGTTGGGGAGCGGATGCGCCGAGAGATCGGCGGCGAGCGCGATGTGCGCGCCTTCGGTCTCCAGCGTCTTCACCATCACCTCGGAGAGCGTGCGCGTGGGCACGCCGTCGCGACAGCGGTCGAGGGCGCGGCGCACCGCGGTCTCGGTGCCGGCGATGACCGTGCGACCGGTGAGCACCGTGAAGCCGAAGTTGGACACGGTGTAGATGGTGCGACCCGCGTAGGGCGAGGCCACGAGGACGCCGCCTCCCTTGAGCTTGGTCTTGGCCTCGGCGGCCTTCTGGATCTTGTCGGCGTCGAACTTGCCGACCATGACGGCGATGACATCGAGGCCCTGCAGCGAGTAGGAGCCGGCGTACACCGTCTCGAGGTCGCGCGGCGCCGAGAAACCCGTCTCTTCGCCGATGGGAATGAAGCGCTCGGTGAGCTTGCCCAGCTCCGCGCCGGAGCCGCCGGCGGCGTACATGGCCTTGGTGTCGAGGCGCGCCACGCCGATGGCACCCGAAGGCAGGAGCGCCAGGGGATCGGTGTCGAAGGTCTTGGGGACGTCGCTGGGGCTATTGGTGTCGCCCTTCTTGCCGCCGCCACAGGCGACCAGCAAGCCGAAGACTCCAAGGAAAAGAATACAAAGCCAATTTCGCGTCATCTGGGTTCCACTCCGCGAGGAAGAGTACACGTTTGCAATGGACCGCGGAGCGCGAAAAAAGTGATCGCCCGAGGACGACGCGCCCACTGACGCGGGAGCGGCTCGCCGGGCGTCGGCGTTGAGTTTCGCGCGCCGACCGGATAGCGATGGGGAGAGGATGCGAGGGCGTGCAGCGTGGTTGCTTTCGGCGTTCGTGCTCGCGCTTCCGGTGCTGGCGCAAGCGCGGGTGACCTTGCGCGTGGAAGCCACCGACGACGCGCGTAGCGCGTGCCCCACCGAAACCGCGCTGACGGAACGCCTGCAGGCGGCCAATCTTCGGGGCTCCTATACGGTGCGCTTCGCCCGCGCCGGCCGCGGCTTCGAGGTGCGGATCACGGGCGACGACGAGAAGACCATGCGCGATCCCTCCTGCGCCGCACTGGGAGACGCGGTGGTCGCGACGCTGCTGGTGCTCGCGGAGGGCACCGAGGCCGACGCGAACGTCCTCGGGAGCGACGCTGGCGACGCCGCGACCGCGGAGACCTCCGACGCGGCTGTCCCCGCGGCCGATGCGGCTCCGGACGAGCCCGACGCGGCCGCGCCCAGCGCGCCCACCGGGCCCCCGCTGGAGGGCAGCTTCGGGGCGATGCTGGGGCTCGCGAACGGCGTGGGCAGCTCCGTCGCTCCGACCGTGGCGTTGTTCGGACGCATCGCGCCGTTCTCCCGGCTCCGCCTGGGTGGTGGCGCGCGCTACGCGTTCGTGGCCGATCGCGTGGTAGGCGCCGGCACCGTCGCCCGAACCGTGGTGGGGGGATGGGTCGAGGCCTGCTACCCGATCTACGGCGCGACCGTGCGCTTCTCCGGGTGCGCTTACTTCGCGGTGCACGCCATCACCGCCACCGCCAGCGGCTTTCCGAGCAACGGCTCGGCGACCCTGCCCCGCGTCAGCGTCGGGCCGGCCCTGGAGTTCGACGACGCGTCTCTGCGGCCCGTCTCGTGGCTCGTGCGTGCCGAGCTGGACGTCCCCATCCTGAGGGAAGCGTTCACGATTTCCGGCGCGGGACCGGACTACGAGGC
>JABFRG010000091.1 GCA_013141295.1 Polyangiaceae bacterium | reverse complement strand
CGAAGATCGCCGCGCGTTGCTCCTTGGAGACCGCGGTGATGAGCCACATCACCATGAAGAACGCCATCATCGCGGTCACGAAGTCCGCATACGCGACTTTCCAGGCGCCGCCATGATGAGCGGCGTGCCGGGCTCGAAGCCACACTGCTCGCGGATCACCACGTCGCGCGCCGCATCGTCCTTCGGCAGATCGTTGCCGCACCCCGCGAAGAGGCCGATCACCAGCGGAGCCAAGAGCCGCACGAAGCGCATTCCCTATCTAAAGCAAGAAACGCCGCCGATGCATACGCTCACGTGCGCGGGTAGTGCCGGGCGAGCGCGGCGAGGAGCTGCGCCGCGTCGGCCACCACCGGCTCGATGGGGTACCCCGTCGCTTTCGCGATCGCGTCCAGCGCCGCGGAGTCGGTGGGGTCGACCATGGCGACGATGAGCGAGGCGCCCTGACGCGACACCGGGATGAGCCGATGCTCCTCGCACGTCTCCGGAGGGACAAGCCCGAGGATCGCCGGCTCGATCTCGTATGCGTCGAGGTCGACGATGGGAACGTGGTACCGCTGCGAGAGCAGGGTCGCCTCGCCCACGGCGTGACCCCAGAGGCCGCGACCCTTCTTGCGTTCCCCCATGGCTCCCTCGCTTCCCGGTCACGGATTGCTCAGCAGCCTGGCGCGCACGGATGCCGCGCAATCGGCATTGCAGTCGTCGACGGTTCGTCCGGTCTTGGTCATCTCGGGATCGAGCGTGCAGCGTGGCTCCTGCCGGCTGGCAAGCACCTCCGTCACGCACGCATCGACGCGCGCCGCGTAGTAGCGCTCCTCGTACGGCCACCGGCACTCGACGGAGCACTGTTCCTTTTCCGGCAGGGTGCTCAGCTCCGCGCACCTGCCGACGTTGTCCAAGGACGTTGCGCACGACGCGACGATGGCGCGCGACGCCGGCGAGCTGAGCCGGGAGCCTACGACTGGGCTCTCCACGATAGCCGGGTAGCAGCTTCGCGCCGGGAGGAGCGGCCGCCCGAGGAAGGACTCGCACTGCATGTTGCAGGCTCGCTGCCAGTGCGCGTTGTGGCGCTCGTCGTCGGAGACCTGGCGAAAGCAACACTCGACGCCGGTGCGCTCGCAATCCGAAAGGGCGCTCGCGAAGATCGGCGCCCAGGTAGCCCGGTCGGCGAGGCTGGCGCGAACCCGGCACGTTCGCCAGTCCTCGCTCGCTTCCCAGCTGTCGGCCAGCGGCGCGAGATCGAAGCAGCGTGACCGCAGGTAGCGCGCGGTCTCCTGCTCCGCCTGATGCACCCACGGAGGCGCCTTGCGCGCGAGGATGCTCCGTTCGTACGCGTTCAGCGGGCTCGGGGCCTTCGGAGGCGCAGTGGCGCACGCAACGCCGAGCACCAGAGACACTATGAGGAGCGCTCTCCGCGCACGTTGCGCCATCACCCGCCCCCTCCATCCATGGCCTGAATATAGCCCCTATGCCCTTGCAGCGCAGGCGTGATTGCGCGAACGTTCGCGCATGGGGGACGCGATGAAGGTCATTGTTCGGCGGCGCAATCCAACTGGGTATCTCGAGGTGGCCGCCGTATTGGCGGGCTTCATCGTACCTTGGTTCGTTGCATTCGATTGGGCCATGCTCGGCGACGACGCGAGGGCGCCGCTCGAGACCGCCCCCGCATGACCGTGATCAGGTGGCAGCCAGCTGCTTCTTGCGGAGCGCCTTGCCCACCGGCCTCGCCAGCGCACGCACCAGCCAGCGCGGCGTGTATTTCGACATCAGCAGCAGCAGGTTGATGATGAACCCGGGGATGACCATGGCCCGGTTCGCGTCGAGCGCCCGCAGCGCCACGCGCGCGCAGTGGGCGGCGGTCACCTCGATGAGCTTGGGCGCGCTCTGGCCGGTGAAGTTCCCGGCGGTCTTCTCGAACTCGGTAGGGACCGGACCTGGACACAGCTGCGTGACGTGCACGCCGGTGCCCGCGAGGTCCACCGACAGCGTCTCGGTGAAGCCGGTGACGAAGTGCTTGGTGCCGGTGTAGACCGCGAAGCCGGGCATGTACGACATGCCGGCGCCGGAGCTCACGTTGAGAATGCCGCCGCGGCCCCGTGCCACCATGGGCCCCACGAAGGCGTGGGTGAGGAGCACCAGGCTGGTGACGTTGAGGTCGATCATCGACACCAGCCGCTCCACGTTGGCTCGCTCGAAGACGCCCATGTCGCCGATGCCGGCGTTGTTGATGAGCACGTCGACCTCGGCCTCGGCCAGCACCTTGGCGGCGAGCGCCCGCGTCGCGACGAGGTCCGAGAGATCGCATTTCTCCACCTGCACCTCGAGCTTGGGGTGCAAGGCGACGAGGTCCTTCTTCAGCTCCTCGAGCTTCTCGACTCGGCGCGCCACCACGATGAGCTTCCGCGCGCGACCCGCCACCTGCCGCGCGAACTCGAGCCCGATGCCCGAGGAAGCGCCGGTGAGAAGGATCACGCCGCCGTCGATGGGAGATTGCGCCATCCGCGCATCATCGCGCGAGAACCGCCGAGAAGGCTAGAGGGGCGAGAGTCGACGGCTCAACCCGCGAGGCTCGCGTCGACGGTGCCGTCGGCGCGCACGCACACCTCGAGGCTGTGGCCGGCAAACAGATCGTCGTCGTCGAACCAGAGGGTGAACGTTCCACCCTCGGGATGGACCGTGACGCTGGCCAGCACGATGCGAGCAGCGAACGACGCGGCAGTTTCGACCGCGGCTTCCTCTTCCCGCCAGGTGTCGTTGTAGAGCTCGAGCAGCTGCTCGGCGGTCGCCAGGCGCAGCGCGCCCAAACGAGGCTCGAGGGCCTTCACCAGCGCCTCGGCGGCCACGCCGTCGGCCGCGTCGCTCTCCTCGGAGGCGCCCGACCGGACCACGTTCACCTCGTACGACGTCCCATCCACCTTCCGCGTGCCGCGAAACCATCCGAGCGCGCGCTCGAGGGTGAGGGTGCCGAGGAAAGCGCTTTCGATGGCAACCGGGCGCCGCAGATCGGCGGCAGCGCGTTCGAGCTCGTCGTCGCGCGTGGCCTCGAGCTCGATCGACAGCAACGTCGCGCGCGTGACCTCAGCTTGTTCGTCCAGCCGACACCGCACGGTAATCACGGTCAGCGGCGCGAGCGCGCGTGCCTCGGGATAGCTGTCGGGGCCGTCCGGCAAAACGCGTTTCAGGTAGATGGGAGTCGCGACCACCTCACCGCCCTCGCGCCGCCATGGACAAAGCTGGAGGATCACGCACCACGGGTCCGGGGGAAACCTGGAAAAACCGGCCCCCGATGCATCCAGCACCCCACGGACGAGCGTCTCGGTCATGCGCGCCATGATAGTGCAGACCTTGCCCGTGCCGGAAGCGAGCACAGCGGGCAGGGCACCTGACCGACGTTGCCCGAAGGGAGCGTATCCGCTACGGTCGCGCCCATGAACAACGTCCTCGGCTCAGTATTGTGCACGCTCGCATTCGCCGCCGCCGCCTGCGGAAACAGCGCTCCTCCGGCAGATGCCACGGCGCAGTCCACCGCCACCACGGTCGGTACCGCGAAGCCCGAAGCGTCGGCCACGCCCGAGGTCCCGGCGACCCCTGCGGCCTCCGCGACCGCGGCCGCTGTCGCTGCGCCCACCGACAAGGCCCCGACGGCGACCGCGATGCCGACGAACACTGCAGAGTGCAAAGCCAAGAACGGCACCGTCGAGTTGAACCTGACCTGGGACAAGGACATGGCGAAGGGCACGCTCGCCGTCGACGGCAAGTCGAAGGACGTCGTCGCGCAGCTGTACAAGGGCCTCATCCTCGTCGACGCGCCGGGAACGAAGACGCTCACTGGCAAAGTCGCGACCGTGACGACCGACGGCAAGAAGGCGATTCACCTGGGCGGAACGACCAAGCCCGGACTCGACTGCAACTGACCGTTCTTCGAACGTAGCGGCCTTGGGCCGAAAGTCTCGGCGCGATTCATGGAATCCGCCGAGCGTCCTTTCGGCCCTCTGCATTTTGTCGTGCGATAGGAACCTCGGCAATACGTCAGTGGAGGAGCGCACCCACGACCAGGCGCGCGATGGCTCCCATGGCGATGACACCGACGTAGACGAGGACGAAGCTCGCGAACAACGTTCGCGTCATCCGCTTGGAAGCTGCGACCGACGCACCGTGGATGCCGTTGGCGCGGTCACGATACTCGGCGAGCTCCTGGGCGGCCCGACGCGCGAGCTCGTCCGCCGTCTGGGGTGCGACGAGGTTCTGCGTCCGGCAGTAGCGGCATGCCACGAACGCGTCGGTGGCTTGTGGCAAGTCACCTCCGCAGGCGCGGCAACGCATCGGGGCACCCGGCGCAGCGGCCGGGCGCGCGGCCAGCTTTCCGCGCACGTTGCGGCGATAGCTCGCGCGACCCACCAAGAGGGCGATGGGAAAGGACAGAGCGATCCCCAGGACGAAGAGCGGCGCGTACGCCGCGCCTACCACCAGGTCGACCCGAACCGAATCGGGCGCGCTTGCCGGAAGGCCCGATAGCGAAGCATGAACACTCCACGCGGCGTTCACCAGGACGATGAGCGCGAGGAGCGGCCACGGCCCCATCAGGGTGAAGAACGCTCGATGTCCCTCGAAGATGCCGGCCAGCGCCTGCTCGGTGCCGCTCACCTGAGCGACCCGCGAGGCCGCCAGTAGCAGGCGGCCGCGAACCTCGAGCGCGCGGCCCATCTCGTCCGGCGGCAAGCGGTCGAGGTTGCCGCAGTAGCGGCAACGGAGCGAGGCATCCGGCGCCACGTCGCTGGGGCCGCCGCAGCGGCGGCACAGAATCGGCGTCCCCGCGAGGATCGTCATTGCAGCGCTGCACGGACGGAGAGCGCGAGGAGCTCCGCGATGCGTTCGTGCACCGCCATCGAAAGCGCCAGGCGCTTGGTCATGTCGAATCCAATCGCCATCGAGCCGACGGTCCCGCCCATCTCGGCGTTCATGTTCTTCTGCATCGGATCGGCGAAGACGATTCTGCGCTCGTCGACCCAGAGGTCGACCTCGACCTGCTGGAGAATGGCGGCCACGAGCGCCGGGTCTCGCTGAAAGAGTGCGCGCACGGCGTTCGCGTCCCTTCCCATCACCCGGAACCGCTGGTCGACCTCGGGGATGCCGGTGACCGCCTCTTGGGGATGCTTGGGGGACCAGTGACGGGTCATGTTGGAGAACGCCTCGTAGACCGCCTTGCCCACCGAGCTGAGGCTTCGATCGGCCGCGTGGAACGGGATCGCAGGGGGCCGCGGGAGCTCCGCGGACCAGCTGCAGGACATCGAGTATCCGCTCCCGGTGTGCTGGTAGGCCTGCTGAAAATGGATCGGGATGCCGTGAAAGATGCGGACGTAGTGCGTCGTGCCATTGTTGCCCGCGTGCATCTCGTGGGTCGCACGCTGGATGTGCGCTTCGAACGGCTCCGGCGGCATGTCCGCGTAGCGGTATCCGGTGCGCTGAAAGAAGTCGCGCAGCGCCGGACCGGCATTGGCGAGCGCCTTCTGACGCTTGCTCATCGTCCAGAAGTAGTACCCGCCGAACGCGGCCATCATCACCACGGGAAAAAAGAGTGCACCATTCATCGACTTCGAAGCCTTTCGTGGACAGACGCGACGTCCGGAGCACGCGGGCTCCACGCTGGACCTGCGTGACTCTGCGGCAAGAACCCGCCCCAGGCCAGTCGTCCCTTTGGGTGACTGCGGCCAGGACCGGGGGGCAAAGATCCTTGCGTCACCCTTCGGATGACAGACTCGCAGGTGGGGTATCGCGTCTAACCGCCTCGAACCCACCTGACTTGCGCTCTCACCCCAACGAGGCCTCATGCTCCGTCGTTCTTTTGCTCTCGCCTTCGTCGTCGTGCCGCTTCTCCTGGCGGGCCTGGCACAGTCCGGCGGCGCGCCGTCGTCGACCGGCGCGTCGTCGGTTGCCGCTCCGCCCGCACAAGTGAGGATCCAGGACCGCGCCGCCCTCGACGCCACCGCGTCCTACCTTGCCACGGCCCGACGGAAGGCCCCGGTAGTGGCTTCGTATACCTCGGCCACCTTGGCCGATCGCCGAGTGAACGAGAGCCTCTCCCGATGGGTCGCGAGCGCCGGCGCGGGCCTCTGCAAGACCGAGCAGGAGCGCACCGACGCCAGCGAGGCCGCAGCGGCCTTCACGAGCGTGTACTTTCGACGCGCCGCGGGGTTCATGCACACGGAGGTGCCGGACCTCGTGAGCGCGCCGCAGTGCACCGGCGATCTGGTGGACGATCGCCTCGTCGCGCAGTACCTGGAAGCCGTCGCGCGCGACCGCTTGGGCACGGCCGCGCACTTCCTGGAGCTCATCGATCAACAGCTCTCCTGCCTGAGCACGCGCCAGCTCAAGCGCGTCGCGTTCTCCCTGCGCTTTGCGCTGGAATACACCTCGCTCTCGCAGAAGAAGAACCTCGGCGCTTGCGCGACCCCTGCTCTTTCCACGCTGGAGCAGGCGGCCATGAACCTCGTGTGGCGCGTGCTGGAGCACCGACTCCCTTCGGGCACCGTGGAGCTGGGCTACCTGCGAGGACACAAGGACCGATACCTCGCGGCACTGAACGATCCGAGCTCCGTCGTGTCGCGCATGCGGCTGTGGGTTTCGGAGCGCGCACGTCCGGAGCAGATGGCACCGCTCTCCGCCGCCTGTCGAACGGGGGCGGGCGGACGAGCCGTTCAGTTCGTGGGCGCTTCCGGGTCCGCGACCTGCGACCCCCTCGCATCGGTGGTGCGATCCTTCGGGAGCACGGAGCTCGCACTCGGCGACTGCCGTGGAGGCGATCTCGAGGCGTTGGGCGGCACGCGGCCCGCGGCAACCGTGGCCTGCCGCGCGAGCTGCGCTTCGCTCGCGGCCCTCGGATGGTCCGGTCATCCGGGAACGCTGGGCGCGGGACCGGGTCTGAGCGGGGGCCTCCAGCGGGAGCTGACCAAAGGTGGGCGCTCGTTCCTCGGTGCATCCGCAGCGGCGGTGCAAGGTCAGTGCAGCGGTTTCGGCGGCGGCAGCGGCGGCGGTGGCATCGGCGGCATGGGCGCGAGAACGACCGCGGCATCCCTCGCCGCGTGCCTCATGTCCGGCCCCGCCACCTCGCCCGGCACGCAGTCCTTCTCGACCTGCATGACCCGCGGCCTCACGGGAACGAGCGCCGCCGGTGCCGCGTCGATGCCGATCCGTTCCTGCGGCACCACGTCCACAGACGGCGGCAAGAAGGATCCGCCCACCGCGCCCGCAGGCTCGGCGAGCGCAGCCCCGGAACCTTCGACGCCCCCGGCGGCCAGCGGTTCCCCCAGCGGATCGTCGGGCGGGTCGAGTGTGCCTCTGGACCCCGCATCGGTGGCGGCGCGGTACGAAGCACGGCGTGCCGAGGAAGCCGCGCGGCACATCGACGAGCGTTGGTTTCGCCTCGAAGAACCAGAGCTGAGCTTCATGGCGCAGCTCGGCCACGATCTCGAGTTCGCGCCGGTGATGGTCATTCCCGAGGCCGACTTCAACCTCGAGCGCGGATCCCTCGATCGCTTCCACCTCAACGTGCGGCTGCGAGAGAGCTGCGCGCCCGACGGCGAGTGCGCATCCACCTGCACCGGCAACGATCGCTTCTCGCAGGTGTTCCAGACTTGTACCGAGCAGGCCCAAGCGCGACCTTCGTTCACGCCGCCGGTGTATCCGCGAGGAGGGGATCCCGAGGCCCGCGGCAACGCGCTCCTCGGCTGCATCACGCCCGCCTCGGTGCCGCTGCCCGCGACCTGCCCGGCGCTCGACTGTCCCGAAGGTCAGCGCGCGACGCCAGGCCCGGGCGGCACCTGTCGCTGCACGGGGTCCAGCAGCAGCGGCAGTGGCGGCAGCGGCGCCCGCAACGGAAACGGTTGCGCGACGATCCGATGCGCCGAAGGCCAGGTTCCGACGCCCACCGGTGTCGGCTGCGTGTGCCAGGG
>JABFRG010000269.1 GCA_013141295.1 Polyangiaceae bacterium | reverse complement strand
AACCACGCCGGTCGCTACGAAGACGGCAAGATCCCTGACCCGCTACCCGCACCCAAGTCGCGACTGCGGAGAGTCAAGTGATCGATCCTGCTATGCATTGTCCCGTCGGAGAAGAGCCACACCCGTCCAGGTTCCAGCCCTTGCCGCCCTGCGAAGGGGAGCGCGACCAATCCCACTGGAGCGTGAGGATGGGCTGCCCGTTCTTGCGCAGGCCCAGCGCGTATCCACGCACCTTGTCCTTGAGCGCCGCGTGCATCGATTCGCCGAACTTCGCGACGTTGAGGTGCGGCTTGACCGGCACGGGCCGCGCGACGCGGGTGGGGAAGAGCGACGGGCCCTCCTTGCGGTCCTCCGAGGTGGCGTCCACCAGCGTCGTGGGGCGGAACGTGTGGGCCTTGGCCCGGACCGCTTCGACCTCGGTTGCGCGGGTGATGGCGAGCGGAGGCTTGGCGCTCACGGCGGCCGGCGCCGCGGGAGGAGCGGCGAGCACTTGGCTGGTGACGAGGACGAACGCGGTGGTCGTGAGCGTGAGGTTTCGCATGCACCCATGCTGACCTCTGCGCGCCGAAGGAACCATTCGCCCATTCTGATGACGTCGACGAAGTGCCTGTATTGCAGGCCGATCGTGGGGCGTAAAACGCTGCATAGGCCGAACGGCCCATGCGCCGCTCGCATGCGCTTTCCCTCGCGCCGCGCTTGGTGATAGCTAACGCTTGTGAGATTCCTGCTGCGGGCGCTGGTTTGTGCGACGTTGGTTGTGGGCTCAGCGTGGGCGCAGGGGGAGGGGCCGACGGCGGATCCGGCGGCCGTGCCGACGACGACGCCACCGACGCCGAAGCCCGCAGCGCCGCAGCCCGCCAGCCGCCCCATTCCCATCTCGTTCGTGGTGTCCGGCGGCGTGTCGTTGGGGGCCTACGAGGCCGGGTTTCTCCACTACCTGGTGGAGTCCATGAAGATGATGCCGGAGCTCTTCGACATGAAGATCGCCACCGGCGCGTCGGCCGGCAGCATCAACGGGCTCCTGGCGCTCCTGGCTTCGTGCGACGCGCGGCAGGACGATCCGCAAGCGAGCCTGTTCTTCCGCACCTGGGCCGAGGTGGGCTTTCCCGCGCTGTTCGACGCCAAGGAGACCTCGCCCATCGCGCTCTTCGCGCGCACCGCCATGAAGAACGTGGCCACGCGCATTCTCGGGCGCATCGACGCGGGCTTTCCCACCACCTGCGACGTGGTGCTCGGCGTCTCCACCACGCGCCTCTCCTCGAAGAAAGATACCCTCGGCACGCGTTCCGGGCTCTCGCTGCCGCGCACCGAAGAGAAGTTCGTGCTCCGTCTTCGCGGCAACGGCGAAGGCCAGCGCTCGACGCTCGAGAACTACGTCGATACCACCTACGGATTTCCGCAGATCCTGCTGCCGTTCGAGAAGAACCCGAAGCCGCTCGACGCGCTCCGCGACCTGCTCTTCGCCTCCAGCGCGTTCCCCTTCGCCTTCAATCCCATCTCGCTGCCGCACTGCCTCTCGAGCCCGCAAAAGCCCGACGCGCCGTGCACCCTCGAGACCGCCCAGCGGGCGCCCTTCGTGGACGGCGGCGTGTTCGACAACCAACCGCTGGGGCTGGCCGCGCGCCTGGCCGGCGATGGGCTCGCGCCGCAAGCGGAGGAGGGGGGCCGCGCCCGCTTCGTCTCGCCGCTCCGCCGGAAGAACGCTCCGCGCCCCGACGACGCGCTCTTCGTGTACGTGGACCCGGAGCTCACCAGCTACCCCGCGCCGCCCGAGGACAGCGACGCCAAGAAGATGCACAGTGCAACCAGCTTGATGACCCACTACCTCGGCATGTTCGTGTCGTCGGCGCGGTCCAAGGAGCTGGTGGACGTGCTCGAGGCCTCGCCCGACCTGCGCGAGAAGCTCATCCTGGCCGGCGCCGACACGCCGCCGGTGAGCCAGTCGCTGGCCTCGTTCTTCGGCTTCTTCGACAAGAACTTCCGGGTCTTCGACTTTTACCTGGGGATGCGCGCGGCGCGCCTGTTCCTCGATCGGCGGCTGGGTGGAAAGCTCGCACGCCTGCGGGGCGAGCGGCCGAAGCTCACCCACTACGAAGACCAGCCCACCAAGAACCTCGAGCCCTACCGCTGTATCCGCGCGGTGCTCGACGACGACGGCAATCCCCAGGAGGCCTGCCGCCCGGTCTCGAAGGAGCTGCGGGCGGCGCTGCAGACCTCCATGGCGCGGCTCTACGATCGCTGCGCCCGCGCCAAGAGCCTGGGCTCCCTCGACGCCGGTGAAGACCGCGCCTGCGCCAAGGCCATGCGCGGCGACGAGCCTCCGCGCGTCCCCTTGGTGCCGGTGGTGCGCGAGGGCTTTCATCGGCAAGGCGCCTCCGAGTCGGAGCTCGCCTACGTGGTGAGGCTGCTCGCCGGCTACGGCTTCGTGTTCCACGACCTAGGCCTGGAGAGCGCCAGCGCCTCGCGCATCGAGCGCACCATCCACGAGGAGCTGCGCAACGTGTTCGAGGCCTTCGCCGACGCGCAGCCGGAGAACGGCGCGGTGGTGGGCGCCCTGGGCCGGACCTTGCTCGGGCACCTCACCTACGTGCCCGCCTCGTTCATCCTCCACGTGGGCTTCGGACCGGTGGTCGAGGTCGGCGGCAGCCTGCGCCTGGGCGCCGGCATCTCGCGCTTTCTCCGCGCCACGGCGTCCATCGACGGCGGCGGCCTCTCGAGCTTCTCCGGTGGCGGCGGCGCGTACTTCACGCTGGCGCCCATGGCCGGCCTGGAGGCCGAGCTCTTGCCCATCTCCGGGCCCAACATCCAGCCGCGGGTGGGCATCCGCGGCGGCTACCTGTTCTCCACCGTCGATAGCTTCCTCATCGGGAGCTGCAACGAGCCCGACAAACGCGTGTGCTCCCGGGTGACGGCGCAGGCCTACGCGGCGGTTTCGATCTTCGAGCGCATCCGGCTCCAGCTGGCCTTCGCCATGCTCCCGGCGGTGCGCAGCGGCGAAGACTTCTCCTGGTCGCTCTTGCCCACCGGCGGCGTGCAGTTCCTGTGGCCGTGAGAAATGCGTGTAGAATGCCAGCAGTGATTCGCCCCCTCGCCCTCTCGGCCCTCCTCGCCCTCGCTTGCCAGTCGCCCTCGCGGCCGCCTTCCGCGGAGCCCATGCCCATGCCTTCTGCGCCTTCGTCGTCGGTGCCGCCGCCGGTCGCAACGCCTCCCGTTGCCACGACTCCTCCCAGCGCTCCGCCTCCTGCACCTGCGCCTCCAGCTGCGCCCGGCAGCCTCTCCATCACCCTCCGCTTTCCGCGCATCGCCGAGAAGCCACCGGTGCTCAACCTCATCGTCTACAACCGCACGGCGGAGCCGTTTCACTACCAGGAGCACCGGAGCGCGCCGTGTCAGATCGCGAGCCTCATCTCCTTCACCATGCGTAGCGCCGCCGGCAAGACACTCCCCATGGCGAAGTGCGTGCCGTCACCGGGCGTGGACCGTACGGTGGCTGCCGGCGCCAACGTGGAGCTCGCCATCCCGCTCGCCGAGCTCTACCCCGGGCTCGCCCATGGCTCCTACGACATCGCCGCATTCTGGCTTCCGGAGAAGCCCGGCGCCGCCGCCGCCGGACGGGAGGGGGGATTCTCGCAGCCCGGGCACCCGCTCACCATTCGACCCGTGATGCGCTCGTTCGTGGTCAAGCGCGGCGAGACGGTGCAGCTCGCCGGCGGCGCCACGCTCACCTTTGCCGGGCACAGCCACAAGCACGTCGAGGAGGGCTCGGTGAGCCCGCTCATCATCGAAGGCACGCTCACGCCGGCCGGTGGCAAGCCCGACACGTTCTACGTCCACGTGAAGCCCGAGGTGGGAAAGCCGGCTACGCACGTGTTCGCGGTGGGTGACCACTACTTCGAGCTCGGCGAGTACGAGTACGGCGCTTCCATGCACCTTGCATACTTCGGCCTGGTTCGTTGAGCTGTCTCAGCGCACCCGTGCCACGGCGTTGTCGAAGGAGAGCTGCGTCGCGTTGCTGCCCGCGGAGATGAAGGTCGACCCGAACTGGAGCACGCCCGGCCCGGGCTTGCTGGTGGGCAGCACCTTGCTGTCCACCACGGGGGCGGTGTCGGAATCCCACCAGACGGTGATGCGCGACGGCGCGCCGAACACCACCCGCAGGGCCATGCGATGCCAGGTGCCCAGCGCGGGCCCCGACGCCACCGTGTAGTCGGTGGTGGTGGAGCCGCCGTCGGACGAAGGGCAGTACTCGTAGACGCCCACGCCGCTGAGCGAGACGTGCGGTTGGATCTCGCAGTCTCCGAGCTTCAGCTGGGAAAACTCCACGCCGTTGGTCCCGGTGAGCGCGTCCACGCGCAGGTCGAATGACCAGTCGATGGCGCTCGCCGTCTCCACCGGCATCTGCAGGTACAGGCGTGCTGCCGAGGTGGGGGCGGCGACGCTCGACGCCACCATGTGTGCGGGCGGAGACCGCGGCGCATTGGTGCCGATGCCGAGGGTTCCGTTGACCGCTCCCATGGTGAGACCGCCGGTCCACGCGTCGCGATCGAAGTCGAGGCACACGCGCGCGTCGACGTCGTCGCAGAAGGTGCGGGCAGCGTCCGACACCGGGCCTGCATCCGGCTGCGGGCGCGCGTCCACCAACGCTCCGCTGTCGCTTCCGCCGTCGGCGCCGCCGGTCACCGCGCCGCCACTGAGATCGTCGAGCGGCACCAGGAGCGCACACCCCGCTGCTGCGCACAGCAGAGGAGCCGCAACCATCCGAAGCACTGCGCGCGGCCGGCGGGACCGCAACAAGGGCATCGTTCAATCCTATGGGGACGGGCCGCCCGGGTCAAACCGCATACCCATCGTGCAAGAACGCCACGCCATGGCGGATGCGCAGCGCTCGGTCTGCTCGCCCGCGCGCGAAATCAGCGGCTCCCGCGTCGGCCCGAGCCTTGCTGTGGGGCGGGCATGGCTCACTCTCGACTTCCTTCCGGCACCGCGTTCGTTCCCGTCGGCTCGCGCGTCGCGCGTTTTCCGCCCCTCGCCGGCGATCTGGAGGTCGACGTGGCCATCGTGGGGGCCGGCGTGACCGGGCTCGGTATCGCTCGGCTCCTGGCAGGCTCGGGCCTTCGGGTCGTGGTGCTGGAAGGGCATCGGGTGGGCGGCGGCACCACCGGCTTCTCGACCGGCCAGCTCACCTCGCTGGTGGACGATGGTTACGTCGCCCTGGAGTCGGACTTCGGCGCCGATGCGGCCAAGGCCGTGGCCGGGCTCACCGCCGAGGCCATGAGCGCGGTCGAGCGCTGGGTGCGCGAGGACGAGATCTTCTGCAGTCTGCGCCGTGTTCCGGCCTTCTTGTTCGCCGAGACCGAGAAGGACCAGGCGGAGCTCGAGAAGGAAGCCGCGGCGGCGGCCCGGGCCGGCCTCGGCGTACGCGCCATCGACCCCGCCGAGATGCCCTTCACGGTCCGCGGCGCGCAGCGGCTCGAAAACCAGATCGACTTCGACCCCTCGGCCTACGTGCAGGGCCTTGCCCAGCGGATGCCGGCCAACGTGCAGGTCTTCGAGGATACGCGTGTAGAGTCCATCGAAGACGGCGAGCCCTTGGTGGTCAAGACCACCCACGGCACGGTGCGCGCGAACTGGGTGGTGGAAGCGCGGCACGTCCCCGGCGGCTTGGGCATGCTGCACGCGAAGACCGCCGCCTATCGCTCGTACGTGGTGGCGGCTCGTGCGGAGCGACCGCTGCGTCCCGGCATCTACGCCGACCTGAAGGTGCCGTACCACTACCTGCGGGAGCACGAAGGGCTCATCGTGCTGGGCGGCCAGGACCACAAAGCCGGGCAGCGCCCGGACGACGCGCACCCCTTCGATGCCCTGGAGGCCTACCTGGGGGAGCGATTCGGCGCCTTCGAGGTGACCGCGCGATGGAGCGCCGAGCTCTACTTGCCGGTGGACGGGCTCCCGTACATCGGTCCGATGCATGCAGATTCCAAGCATCTGGTGGCCACCGGCTTCGACGGCGACGGCTTGCTCTTCGGCACCGTGGCCGCCACGCTCCTCTCCGAGCACATGCTCGGTCGAAAGCACCCGCATGCTTCGCTCTTCGACCCGAGCCGCACCAAGGTGCTCGCCTCGGCCAAGCAATTCGTAAAGGAGCAGGCCAACGTGGCGCTGCACATGGTGAGCGACCGCATCGCCGCCGCCCCGGCCTCCGCCGATGCCATCGCGCCCGGCTGCGGGGGCATCGTGGACCTCGACGGACATCGCTGCGCCGTCTACCGCGAGGCGACCACAGGCGAGCTCCACGTGCGCTCGGCCACCTGCCCGCATGCCGGCGGCGTGGTGCAGTGGAACCCCGACAGCCGCACGTTCGACTGCCCTCTCCACGGCGGCTCCTTCTCGCCCACCGGCGAGGTCCTCGCCGGACCCCCGGGCAAGAACCTCGACCCCCCGAAGACCTAAGCCCCTCTGCTCCGAGCCCGAGCCCGGCGTCTGCCACCCCTCCCGCTTGCGCGCTTGCGAGAGGGGCCAGGCCGAGGGAGCGGAGTTGGGCCTTTCGTTCGCGACGAAATGGCAGAGGGGGTCCCTCGCTTCGCTCGGATGACCGCTTATTTCTTCGATTTACTCGAGCGCACTCCGCGCGTGAACCTCGGCCTTCAGTCGGTGCCGGCGTCGCGCAGGGGCGGCGGCGGATTGCAGGTGGGCGAGCTATCCATCCACTTGCCGTTGTCGCAGATGCGGTCGATCTCGCACTCCGAAGCTGGCCCCGACGCGCGATACGTGCATGATGCATCGAAGGTGGTGGGGCACAGCCCGCCGCATGGCGAGCCCACGGCAGCCGGGAGCGCCGGGCACGTGGGCTTGCTCGAGCTGCGCCAGGTTTGCGTATCCCCGTCGCAGGCGAAGTTGCTCGCGCTCCCGATGCACAGGTTCCCATCGGCGGGAAACGTGCACCCCGCGGCGGGAACGGAGCCGCACGTGGTGCCCACCTGGGGCGCCTTCGCCGGACACTGCTGCGGCGGGGGAGGGTTGCAGGAACCGGCAGCCGTCTGCCACGTCTGGGTATCGGAGCACCGAAGCGTATTGCACTCTCCGTAGTTGCAGAACACCCCGGCCGCTAGATTGCACGACGAGCCGTTGGCCGGGGCCGTGGTCGGGCACTGATCGACGCCGCCATCGGGCGGTGGCGGATTGGAGGTGACGAGGGCGCCGGAGCAACCTCCCACGGCGACTGCGACCGCGGCGGCAGCGGGGACCGCCAGCGCGGAAACGGTCACGACGAAGGGAGAGCGCAGCGGCTTGCGACGGGTGGGGGACGCCATGAACGGACCTACAGCAAGCCGCGTACCGCGCCGGAACGCCGGAATTTGCGCCCTTTTTCCGGCTGAGCTTGTGCCACCCGCCTCCATTGGCACAGGCGCCAGCGCGTCGCCGATCGTGGGCCTGCCGCGCGTTTACGAGCCTGATACGCTCGAGCAAGCATGAGCTCTTTTCGTTCGCTTGCGCTCGCTCCCTGTTTCGTCCTCGTGGGTCTCGCGTGCGACACCTTCGATGGAACCCCTTCGGCGCCCGATGGGGGTGCAGGCGATGGTGCGCCCCTCGGCGACGCCGCGAGTGGTTGCGCCACCCTCTACGTGAGCGGCGAGACGGGGCTCGACGCCAACAGCGGCTGCTCCCCCACGCAAGCCAAGCGCACCATCACCAGCGCCCTCGCTGCTGCGAAGGAGCGCAAGACCGAGGTCCAGGAAGTTCACGTGTGCAAGGGCGACTACGGCGAGGCCGACCTCACCCTCGACCAGCGCGTCTCGCTCCGCGGCGGCTACGCGTGCGGCGACTTCACGCGCGAGAAGGACTTCGGCGCCGCCGGCGGCTGGAAGTTCGCGAACCCCACCACGGTGTTCAATTCGAAGACCAGCGCCGGGGCCGCGGCCCCGGCGCTGGTCTTCGAATTGAACACCGT
>JABFRG010001226.1 GCA_013141295.1 Polyangiaceae bacterium | reverse complement strand
GGATATGGCCACGGCCAGAGCCACGGCCCGAGCGGAAGCGGCGCCATCCGCCCCTCCCACGCGAGACCCACCTCGGCCTCCACGCACGCGGCGGAGGCGCCGTAGGGCGCCCCCATCATCGCCTCGAAGAGCACGAGCTGCAGCAAGAAGCCGGAGAGCGGCTCCGCCTCGCGCTGCCACGGGGCCCCGGGCTCGCACTCCCGGTACCACACCGGCGGATCGTCGCCGGTCGGCTCCGTCGCCCACTCGCACACGCCCTGGTTCTCCACGTAGAAGATCACCCGGCCCTCGATGGGCGAGCGTTCTTCCTCGGGGAGGACGGTGTTCTGCACCACGAGGTGCGGCGTGCAACGCATCAGGTCGTCGAGCATGGCGAGCATCTCGAGCCCAGACGGGCGAGCCGGCGCGTCGGGGAGCGCGACGCCGTGCCACGCCGTCACGAAGGCCCGGAGCGCCGCCATGCGCGGTCCCGGGCCCGCATCCGGGGGGAGTGCGGCGATGGCCGTCTCCGCCGGCGGCCCGAACGGCGCGCCGCCGGAGCGCTCGTAGAAGCGCAGCCAGGTGCTCCGCGGGAGCGGCCTATGGAGATGAAGGCGCGCGTCCCCCTGTCCGCCCAAGCTGAATGACACGACCATGGATTCTCCGAGATGCTCGAACGCGTCCAACGCGTCGTCGCGCACGAACACGTCGATGCGCATGCCGCGCGCGGTGACGGCGGCGGGGCACGCGGACGGCCAGTACAACGTCGAGCGGTCGGAGAACTGCGGCGTACCTGCCGAAGGCCCCAGCTCCACGAAGCACGCCGCGCGATCGCCCAGGATCGCGAAGGCGCCCACCAGCTCGGCACCGGGGAGCTCCGCCAGGATCGACGCGCGCGTGTACGACGTGCCCACCTCGAAGACCATACGTCCTTGTATCACGCGCTTTCGTGGTGGGGCGCCGGGGAGTGGAGTAAGGAGAGCCCATGCTCGACGACGAACCGACGGTGCGGGCGGCCCAGGCCATCTTGAAGCGACTCCAGGCGAAGGAGCAGATCGAGACCGCCAATCCCGACGGCGTCAAAGACGACTTGATGCGCGCGCTCGCGGGCTACGAGCAGGCGGTCGACGCCCAGGTGAGGGACGTCCTGGTGAGCGCGAAGTCCCTGGGGGCCGCACAAGAGGCCCTGCTTCGCGGTGCCGTGGCCGCGGGTGTGCCGCTCGACGAGGAGGCCATCCCGGTGCTGATCCCCCAGCTGGCCGAGGCGCTCGAAGACTCCCCCCACGTGGAGGAGATCTTCGCCGACGACGACGCGCTCGAGAAGGTACTCCGGGCGGCGCTCCTGGACTTTCTCCCGGCCATCGCCTGGCAAGCGCGCGCCAAGCTCGCCGCGGCCTTCGTCAAGCCGCGCAGCACCCTCCCCGCTTCGCAGAAGCCGGCGAGCATCGCCGACGACGGCTACACGTTCCCGCTCTTCGAGGGGCCGGTGGAGAGCGCGGCGCTGGACGACGAGGGGCCCTGCGCCTACTGCGGCGCCACCGCCAAGGTGCGCTTCGCGCGGGCCTGCTATCCGTGCTTTCGCGCCGGCAAGGCCAAGGACCACGTGATGGGAACCGAGCTCGGCATGGTGCGGGCGCAAGACGCCGTCGAAGGACTGACCCACGGGCTGCCGGCGACGCTCGCACCCGCCGGCTACGAGCGCGTGGACCTGGAGCGCGACGACGACGACGACGAGGCTTGGGTGCGCATCCGCGTGGATACGGCGAGCCTCGGCGAGCTTTTGCGCACGCCCAAGTACGACACCTGGCAGGGCGAGTACTGGCTCTTCTGCTGCCAGAAGCCCATGGTCTTCGTGGGGCCATTGAAGGAGCCGCTCCTCGAGCGCCTGCGCAAGAGCGAGCAGACGCAAGAAGAGGTGGTGGCGCGCCTTCTCCAGGTGGAGTCGCGCGAAGCGCACAAGCGCACCACCGAGGTCTTGCTCGGTCGCATCTCCATGTACGTGTTCCGCTGCCCGCACTGCGAGAAGCATCGCGCCCACTTCGACGCCGCGTAGCCGAGAACGTTGACGGCGAAGGGGCTCCGGGCTTTGATGCTCGCATGACTCCGTGCCCCGGATGCGCTCGCCATGTTCGCTCGGATACGTGCCCCTTCTGCGGGCACGCGGTGGTGGCGTTGCCCAAGGGCGCGCCGCTGCCGAGTGGTCTCTCACGCGGCGCCATCCTGGCTGCGGTGCTCACCGCTGCGGCCTGCGCCGAGAACTCCGCGTATGCGCCAGTGGCGGTGTACGGCGCGCCGGCGCCCGGAACGGACCCACCGTCGGTCACCGATGCCGGCAGCGACGCCTCGGAGGCCATTTCGGTTCCGATAGCCCCTCCGGTGGCGCTCTACGGCGCTCCGTACCAGCCACCCATCGCCGTCCCCGACGCGGGCGCACCGGCTCCGGGGCTCGATGCCGGAACCAAGCCGGTCAAGGACGCGGGCGGGCCGAAGAAGCGCCCGGACCCCGGTGGCGGCACCATGGCACCGATGTACGGCGTGCCGCCCGGCGACTGATCGCCCGCGCATGCTCCCGCGCATCAAGTCCACCGCAGACTTCGTCTCGCGCCTCGCCTTCTTCGCGGTGGCGCCCCTCGTCATCGTCTTCGCGTCGGCGCTCTTCCCGGTGACCGGCGCGCTGATCATGATCGGCCTCGCGCTCCTGGTGTTCTTCTTCGGCGAGGCGATGACGCCGCTCATCGATCGGGTGCCGTTCATTCGCAAGGTGCTGCGCGTGCAGTTCGCCTTCGAGGCGTACTACCGCGAGCACCCGCCGCGCCCGTTTCTCTACTACGTCTTCTACCCGCTGCTCTTTCCGTACTGGCTCTGGAACCGCAAGGCGCGCCAGGAGTTCCTCCTGTTCAAGGGCTACACGCTGGTCAGCATCGTCATCCTGCTGGCGAGCTCCGCCTGGCAGTACACCCAGGTGTGGCGCCCGGAGCTCTCGCTGCGACAGTTCGCCAGCGTGTTCGCCATGCAGATCGTGGTGGAGACGCTGCTGGTGCTCATGCTGGTCATGCCCATCGTCACCAGCGTGGTGCACTTCCATACCCGTCGATCGCCGGCGCCCCTGGCGGCGCTGCTGGCGGTGGGCCTCGCCTCCAGCGTGGTGGCCATCGTACGGCTGGAGCGGCGACGCGATCCCGTGGTCAGCTTCGCCACGCGCGAGCGGGTGGGCATGCGTACCGCGCACGATCCCAAGCGGGCCAAGGAAGCAGAGCTGGCTGCGCTGAACGCCGCGTGGAAGGAGCTGCCGCCAGGCAAGACCGAGGTGGGCAAGGACGGCAAGGTGGAGGGCGCCGCCCTCGAGGCAGCACGCAAGGCGCTCACCGCGTACTACCGCAACGACGAAGCATACGCGTTCGATCTGTGGCTCTCGAAGACGCCCAAGCACGAGATCCTGGTGGTGTACTTCGAAGCGCGGCGCGGCCGCGCGCCCATCTACCAAGCGATGGACCGCGCCGGGCGCGTGCTCGGGACCAAGCGCGGCCTTCCCAAGCGCGCGCTGCAGGCCATGAAGCAAGCGGCCGACGGGGTCATCGACAACCCCGACGACTTCTGGGATCCGTAGCTCCTACCTGCCCCCCCACCGCGTGGGCATGAATGGGCCCGCCACGGCCGGCAACGGATAGAGAGAGCACGATGGCGTGACCCACCGCGACGCGGATCGCGGATTGCACGAGGGTCTTCTCATGAAGAATCGTGCTGGGGGTTACACACTCAAACAAGCGACGTGCGTCCTGGTTTTCGAGGCTTTTCTCTCGAATTGCGGAGGTGCGGTGGCGTCGGACCCGAACGCGCTCGACGACGAGCTCGGCACCACCGACGAAGCCTTGACGGCCAGCGACGGCGGCGTGACGCAGGTGAAGGTAGCGAACGGAAAGGCATGTACCGCGGACGCGGGCTGCCGCTCCGGCTTCTGCAATCCCAAGACGCATCTGTGTCGCACTCCGACCGCCAAGGACGGCTTTCGCAACGGCACCGAGACCGACGTGGACTGCGGCGGCGCGGCCACCAACCCGCGGTGCGCAGCCGGAAAGACCTGCGCTACGGCCACCGACTGCGGCTCCGCGGCATGCGGCGCGGCCACCTCGGAGTTCGCGGGCAAGTGCCTGGTCGCCAAGAGCTGCGGCGGCGGACGCGGCGCCAACAACACCTGCGGGCTCACCCACACCGATAGCTGTTGCGCGTCGCTGCCGGCACCGGGCGGGTCGTACATGCGCTACCAGAACCCCGACCTTCCGGCGACCGTGAGCCCCTTCAAGCTCGACAAGTTCGAGGTCACGGTGGGCCGCGTGCGCACCTTCCTGGCGGCCTTCGGCGGCAACCTGCGCGGCAAGCTGAACTTGCCGCCCGGCGCCGGCGCACACCCGCTCATTCCCGGCAGCGGCTGGCGTTCGTCGTTCAACATGCGCCTGCCCGGCAGCATGGCCGAGGCCAACATGCGGTACACCACCGCGTGCGCGTACGGCGGCGTCACCTCCCAGTGGGGCGCGCCCACCTGGAGCAACACGGCCGGCACCAACGACGACAAGCCCATCAACTGCATCGACTGGTACACGTTGTTCGCGCTCTGCGCCTGGGAGGGCGGCCGGATGCCCACCGACGCAGAGTGGGGCTTCGCTGCCATGGGCGGCGACGAGAACCGAACCTTCGCCTGGGGCAATTCGGAGCCCTACTACCCCATGGATATCGGGCTGGTGAACGCCGGCATCGCGGACCCGGCCTGGGGCTACGATCTGAAGTTCACCGTGGGCGGCCCGTACGCCACACGCACCGACGGCGCCAAGCACATCGCGGCGGTGGGAACCCATACCGGCAACGGCAAGTGGGGCCACGCCGACCTCAGCGGCAGCATGCTGGAGCTCATGCTCGACTCGGGCGAGCTAGTGCAGGGCGAATGCGTGGATTGTGCAAACATCGACTGGCCGGACCCACCCCAGGTGGCCGGCTACCCGGTGGAGTGGGCCATCATGGACGGCAACGACACGTGGTCCAACGGCGCGACGCAACCGGACGGCGGGCGCATTCTCCGCGGTGGCTCGTGGCACCCGGATCACCCGGTGGGCAACTACTACAACTTCGGCAACTACCCGGTCTGGCGCACCTACTTCGCCGCCGGCGGCCGCTGCGCCCGCGACTGATCGAGCGCGCCGAGCGGAGGAAAGCCGGCCTCCACCAGCTCCGTGGCCCGAGCACGGGTGCCTTCTCGGCCCGCGCCGACCACCCAGGCGACGTTGGCGCCGGCCAGGAGAAATCGCACCGGCTCGGCGGCCACGGCCCGCATGAGCCGGGTGCGGTCGTCGTACGGCACGTGGGACCAGAGCGAGAGAGCGTCCACGATCTTGGTGTAGCGGCTGCGGTCCTCGAGCAGCGCTTGGGCCCACATGGCCGCGGTCACCACGTCGTGCAGCGCGAGCAGCGCAGTGGGCGAGACCCCCTCGCGCGCGATGCGCTGGAAGAGGCCGCAGCCGAAGGTGCGCTCCTCCGGCGGAGCGGTGACGAGACCGGCCGGCCTGCACGCCGCCGGGTCGAGGAATGCGTCGGCGGCCTCTTGCTCGAGAGTGCTGCGCTTGTCGGCGGCCAGCTCGCGTGAGAGCTCCTCGCTCCAGCTTCGCAAGAGCGAGCGCGCGGCGCCGAAGGCCGCCGGATCGTACCCTGCGCCCGCGGAGAAGACCCGCACCTCCTCGGCGTAGCGGGCGACCCGCGAGCCCTTTGCGGGCCGCGCCTGCAGGGCCCCGAGGGCGAGCCGCAAGCTGGTGAGGGCCTCGAAGCCGATGTGATTGCCGGCGCGCTCGAGGCGTCGTTCGAAGGGCCCCAGCACGTCGTCGATGACCATGCCGTCGAGCACGTCGAGCGTCTTGTCGTCGAGCGCGTCTTCCACGTCACCGAAGCGCCGCGCGAGGATGGGGTCGCCTTCGGCGCCGGTGGCGGCCACCCACAGACGAAACTCGTCGCGGAGGAGCGTCGCCGCGACGTCGGCCAGAACGCGCTCCTTCTTCGCGCGGTACGTTTCTTCGAGCACCAGCTGCTCGGCCCTTCTTACGTCGGCCTGGGCCCCCGGGCCCGCCGCCGCCGCGCGCTTCTTGTCCTCGGCCACCAGCGCTGCGGCCCGCGCCAAAGGTTCGGTGCGCGCATCCACCGAGAACACGTCGATGCGACCGAAGGCCACCGCGAACGGGTGCTCCCGACGCACGGCTTCCGCCACCGCGCGGCGCATCTCTTCGTCCGACGGCTTCAGGGAGGTACGCTCGAGGAGCCGCGGATCGCTGGTGGCGATTACGCCCATCACCCGCGCCTCGCTCTGGAGTGAAGTTGCCGCCGGAGCCACTCGCGGCGCCACCGCCGGCGCCACCTGTACCCCCGGGCCCGCACAGCCCGTGGCCGAGAGCCCGCAAAACAGGGCCACCCCGGAGAGAATCGATGTGCCGCGCGCCATGGGCGCGGAGCTTAGCGTAGACTCGGGGCCCTATGACACCGTGTCGTCAGGCGCACGAGCTCCTCCATGGGGGACACATCGCCGCGATCCGAAGGCTCGCGGCGGCGACACGGTACGGCAAAAGCGGACGACCGCCATTCGCCTGAGGTTGCGAGCCCTCGTCGTGTCCTGCCCCGGGACGCGGGACGACGGGCCGTGCCCCGTCGGGACTATTCGCCTGCCGGCCGATGAATGGTCCGGGCCCGCGCGGCCGTTGTGCACGGGGGCGGCCCAGGTTAGCGTCGTGAGCATGGGTATCATGCACACGGAATGGGCGGGAGAGCACCACGGGCACGCGGTCGTCGTCGCGCGGGACGAGCTGACGAGGGGCTTCTCCATCCACTGGGACGGCACCTTGCTGGGGCGGCGCAGCTGGTCGTGGATCGGCCTGGGAGAGCTGCACGCCACCGCGGAGCTGGCCGCTCAACCGGTAGAGGTCCACGTGAAGCTGGAATTGGGCAAGTGCACCGTCACCGTCGCCGGTGAGCCGGTGGCCATGACCAAGGCGAAGTAGCAGGGAGCCGGTCCCGCGCAACGCCGGGCTCCATCTGCGTCATCCGCCTTCGCGCCCGTTCGAGACGCGCCGCGCTCGCTGTGGTGGCGCGACGAACGCGTTTGGCGCGGTAGCGGACGCAGCCGACGGTGAGCGCGGTAGACGTCTCCTCGATGAGCTTCCCATCCTCCGCATCCCGTGGCTCCCGAGCCAACACCGGGAGCGGCTTCGTATCCCGAGCCCGCAGCATCGTGACGCCTGTGCGCGCGCCGCGGCACCGAACGTACTACCTCGATCTGAGCCTTAGGGCCCGCGCGCAATTGGTCTGTTCGGATCGGCGTCGAGGCGCGCCGACCTCCGAGGCGCGAAATCGAGGGATACTGCTGCTATCTCGAGATTTCGCAACGATGGAGGCGGCGATGGATCGGCGTCGAGACGGATAGATTAATTGTGCGCGGGCCCTTACCGCGCTCGTTGCATGGGGCGCACTGTTCTCCGCCGTCCCACGTCTTCGAAGATCGCGTTCGCGGCGGCCACTCCAGCCCGGATTGTTCATGGGTCGGTTGGGACGACGCCGCGAAGTCCCCGACGGGCGACGGACTGTTGCTCGTACGCCCGAGATTTCCCGATGCATCGTGACATGCAGCCCCGGAACCATGAATAGTCCGGGCTAGTGAGCGATCGCCGGCGCGAGCTCGATGGTCGCCTCGCCGTGGTCGACGGAGACGATGCGCCAGCAGTGACCGAGCACGTCGTCGAGCGGATGGGGAGCGAGGACGCTGGGCATGCGATCGGTCTGGGCTGGACCGCGACGGAAGTGAAAGGACGCGCTCTCGTCGAAGCGGCCGTCTTCGAAGTGGTCGTGGCTCGAACCATGGAACGTGACCTCGATACCGGACGCAGTCGACACGATGCGGCCCGTCGGGAGGACGAGGCGGGCCAGCGGTGACGCGGGCGAGCAGCCGCCGCTTCCCGGGGCGACGCTTGGGGTTGGGGAGCTGGG
>JABFRG010001029.1 GCA_013141295.1 Polyangiaceae bacterium | reverse complement strand
GTCGCAGGACCCGCGCCTGAGCCGGTGCACTCGGCGGCCGCCTGGATCGCTCCCAGCGGGCCGAAGATGTCGCCCTCGTACAGTTGGCGAGGCAGCGGCTGGTTGACCTTCCAGCCGTTCCCATTTCCTAGCGCCGCAGGCGCATATGCAAGCGACGTGAGAGCATTAATGTTCGCTGCCGGATTTGCGGCGTTAGTCAGCGAACGCAGAGTTGCCGTCTGGCGCGTGACCGCGCCGCGCATCGTCGAATCCGAGATGGCGTCCACCTGGCTCTTGAGTATCTGGCCCGTCGGCGTGACCGCGAACGCGGTCGGGGTGAGCCCTGCGTTTGCGGCCATCGAGGTGTTCAGCTGCGTGTAGACCTCGGTACGCACGTTTGCCGGCGTGAGGGTAGAGTTGGGCACGAAGGAGGAGCCTGCAAGCAGCTTGTCGGCAGATGCTCCGTAGAACTTCTGCTTCGGGACGTCGTCACCGCGCTGCAGGAGGCCTGGCGGCGCGAAGGTCTTCCATGCGTCTTCCGGGCGGATCCACGTGCCACCGATGGTAATCTCCTGCGCCGGCGCAACGGTCGCGCAGTTCTTCTGCGAGACGAGGCCTGCCTGCATGCCGAGCGTTCCCATGCGACCGAAGAGCGTCCGTGAGATCTCCGCGGCGCTGTTGCCGTCGCTGCCGTCCGCCCACAGCGCCTTGCCGCGTTCCGACGGGGGTAGAGTCGCTGCTTTCTGCGCTGCGCCGGCCAGGGCGGCGTAGACGTTCTTTTGAATGAGGTCTTGCATGAGCTGCGCTGCAGCTCGCAGGTTTGCAGACTCCATCTCGAGGTGGCGACGCCCGGTCTCCGCCCAGTCTACGGCGGACCCAGCGGCATTCAGCTCGAGAGGCGGGTAGTACTTTTGGGCATCCGTGGTAGCCGGGGTCAGGGAAGGCGCATTGTACGCCAGCGCCACCATGTCGCTCGACGGCGAAGGGGCGGCCAAGAGCTGTGACGGCTGGTACCAGGTCGCACCCGACGAGATCTTCAGGGGCAGCTGATCGATGAGCGGAACGTACGACAGCAACTCCATCGCCAGGTCACGAAGAAGGAACTTGTCCTTGGGGAGCACGACCCGGAACGTCACCGCGGGCACTTCGCCGTTGGGGCCACGGGCGATCGGAGGCGAGGTCGGCAGGTCGATGGCGTTGTTTGGGTATCCGGTTGCACCGCCGCCGGTGGCCGTGAGGCCTACGAGCCCATTGGACCAGGTGAGTGGCTTCTCGGCTTCGGCGAGCTCGGTGAGCTTGGAGGCCGCGCAGATGAGAGTCTCCTCGTACTGCAGGACCTGCGCTGCGGTCTTGGGCTCGTACTGGAAGAGGAAGAATGGCGTCGTACTCGTGAGGCCGGTGCAGGAAAGATCGCTCGTGCTGAACGTCGGTGCGGCCACCGTCAACGCCGAAACGGACCGCGAGCCCTGCGTCCATGGGCTGCCAGATGGTTGCTGGGCGGCTACGCACGTTCCTGACGACGTAGTCGCGGGGGTGCGGCGCGCCCCACACTCAGACATAGCGATGCGGCCGAGATCCGTGATGCTGCTCGAGGTTGGTGTACCGGGGACGCCCCCGGCATCGGCTTCAAAGGTGACGTCCTGCGTCCGCAGAGGAGACTTGGTCTCTCCGACATCGGCAGCCAACGTCGGCTTGACCGCCCGAAACGTCAGCGTCTGGACCTCTCCGGCGGGATCCGCGACATAGGCCTGAATGCGGTAATCGCTATCGAAGACCGGGTCGGAATTCGGAGGTTGCGGAGTCTCGTCGGGGCTTCCGGAGCACGCGGAGAGCGCCGCGGCAACGCCGAGGACCGCACAAAATTGCAATCTAGGAAACATAGATTTCACTCGCACGGAACACCCGTATTGTTAACTTCCAGATTGGTTGCGCCCACATGGGCTGCATTCGTGTGAAATACGATCGAGGCAAAGCCGGGCAAGCAAACGTTTATGCCCTTGTATTGGGTTTGGTAGAGCGCGCCGAGGTCGAGAATCGCGCAGCCGGTCTGGTCGCGCTCCGCAGGGCCGAATTCACCAGGCTTTGCTAGTGGTTCGAACCGCGAGCTTCTCATCGTTGCGGTTGGAGTGCGGTTGACGGTCCGTGCCATCGTCAGCAGCCGCATCGAGTAGGCTCCGGGCTTGGCGCGAAACGTCTCCGGCATGGTTCGGTCCACGCCAACGATGAATGCGTACCGGGGCTGCGGAATCATGGGCAGATAGGGATCGAGGGTGGGGTCTGCGTCCTTGATCGATGTGCTCGGGTCGCATTCTCCCGAAAATCGCCATGGATCCCGAGGAATTCGTATGATCGTGGACCGCGACGCCGCGACCTGGGGCGGAAAGTCAGAGGCGAGCTGTGGATTGCTTCTCGCTTCGCCGCTGCGCCGACACCGAGTGTCATCGCAATACGGAAACAGGGGACCGCATAGCGCGTCGCAGTTGATGACGTACGTGCCGCCATCGACCGACGTGCCGTCCGGTCCGACGGCTGGACACGGATCGTCCTTTGGAAGCGGTTCACCGCTATCGAGCGCACTATCGGCTGGAATGCCGGCGTCGGATTCGTTGGAAACCTGGGCGTCGGCGCTCGGCAACAACGGTACACACGCGCCGTTGCGAAGCACTGTTCCGTCGCCACAAAGCGTCGAGGAAGGCGTGCCGGAACACCCGACAACGGTCGCGATGAGCCCGCAAATTGTCAGGCCGAGAAGTGGACTATTGCGACTAACGCAATAACCAACTCCCCGGAGCGCGGTAGTACCGCGAACCAGACGTCCGTACATTTGTCCTCCCGCGCACAACAGGAGGCCTCGAACAGGCGCCCCCCACTTCCTACTCAGTCGATGGAAGTTCGATACCTCGAACCCAAGGCGCGCTCAAGAAACTTCTCTGCGATGACGTGAATATTTTGAGAGGCGCTGCGGCGGCTGGGAATAGGCCCGGCGCATGGGTACTTCGAGGCGGCATGCTGATGACATACGCGTGGCAGGCCTGCACGGTGCCGGACTACTGTGTTTCCGTGTTGGCGCGAGGCGAATCGACAACACGATGGCACGCCTATGACAGCACGTCGCCTCGCCGCGTCCCCCCGCGTTACTTCTGCGTCAGGGTTGGCGCCTTCGTGGCATCGGACGGCGCCTCGATGCCGAGAAGCGAAGCGAGAGTGCGCGCATAGGCGCCCACCGCCATCGGGTTCCGGTTCACGACGCCCGCCGGGATGCGCTCCGGAGAGCGCGCCAGGAACGGTACGGAACGGTCGAAGGGCAAAGGCGTTCCGTGGCTCACGCCCTTGCCGATCACGTACTCGGGGTCGAAGAACGAAGTCTGCCCCACCACCACGTAGAGCTCGCCGCCGGCGCTCGGGTCGATGGAGCGGCACACCAGCTCGTCCACCGTATCGCCGCCGTGGTCGGCACAGGCATCCTGGGTGAAAACGACCCGCTCGACGCCGGGCATCTTGCGCAGGTGGGCCGCCAAAGCATCGAGGAGCTTCTTCTTCCGCTCCGCAGGAAGTGCGCGCCCGGTGGGTGTAAGCCACACGTACGGGTCGGCCAGGCCGAGCACGAAGTCCCCTTCACCCACGGTAGCCTTGGCGACGGTGCGGAGCTCTTCGGCCATGGCGTCGGGCTGGAGGCGAATCCCGGCGACGCACGGCCGTTGCCAGCGATCCGGCGGCGCGCCCTTCGCACACCAAGGACGCATGCCCACGGAGGTGAGCTCGGGCAGCGGCGCAACCCCGTGGTCGGCCGAGAGCAGCGCCGACCAGCCGGCCGCGCCATAGCGCTGATCGAGGCCAGCGAAGAAGCGGCCCAGGAGCGCATCGAGCCGGTACAGCTCGTCCCAGGCCTCCCACGACTCGGCGCCGAACACGTGACCCACGTAGTCGTTCGACGAGAACGAGAGGGAGAGCATCACCGGGGCGTCGCCGGCCTGGCTATCGAGCGCGCGAAGCCCGAGCTCCACCAGCGCTTCGTCGGCGAAGGGCGTGGCGCGGAACGCGTGCCCCGACGTCACCGGATGCGGGAACGTGAGGCCCATCCCAACGAGATCGCCCTCCCCTTCTTGACGATCCACGCCCGCTGCGTGAGCGTGCAGCCACGTGGGGTCGAGCGGCTCCCAGCGCGGGTGCTCGGTGCGCGCGGCGGTCTTGGCCTTCGCCCAAGTGGGGAGCTCCTTGGCGAAGGCGGTCGAGCTCACGAAGGCGTCGCGATTGGGGTCGAACCACAGCGAAGCGTCGGGCTTGGCCCCGCCCCCGAAGATGGCGCCGCGATCCTTCAGGGAGATGGAGTAGATGCGCGCCCGAGGCTCGGCGGCGCGGAGCACGTCGGCCACCGTACGATTCTTGAGCGAAGCGAGAGACGACCCCGGCGCGTCCGCGATGCCCTCGGTCGTCACCAGGCGTGCGGCGGCGTCCCGCAGGAAGCTCACCTTCTTGCGCGTGGCGAGGTCGATGCGCTCGTTGGCCACGATGCCCGATCGCGAAGGCGGCCCGCCGGTGAAGAGCGCGGCGTGCCCGGGCGCGGTTTCCGTGATGGCGTGGTCGTAGCGCAGATCCTCCACGTAGGTGCCTTCGCGAGCGAGCCGCGCGAAGCCGCCTGTAGTCGGCAGCGCCCCGATGCGCGACTGCAGCACCCAGGCCGCGAGCTGGTCCACCACGAGCGCCACCACCACCGTGCGAGGCCGCGGCGGCGACGGCGCCTGACTGCCGGTCGCGAAGGGTGCGGCCGACGGGACGGGCTTGGGGGCAGGGTGAGGCGGCGAGCCGGCACACGCGACAACGAGCCCCAGCAGAGGCGCGGCAAGGGGGCGAAGATGACGCAGCATTTGCGGCAGCCTACCGCATGTGCGGGAGAAAGCGGGCCCGCGCAGCCGACTGCCACCGGTGAAGGGGCGGAAGGTGCAATCTGCGCGGACCCTCGGATGCGGGAGGAGCCGGAATCTTACCGGCCGCTGGTGACGGCCGCGGAAGACCTTCGTGACGAACGCGCGCCGGTTCCGATACCCCAACGTGCGGGCGTGGCGAACAGCCCCGCGGCGAGGGCGCCATCGGAGGTGCCGCGGCGGCGCAGGCCGAGGAGGTCCTCGACGACCGGGCGCACGTCGCGCAGATACATGGGCTCGCTCGTGCGCGAGAAGTCACCCCCGCGAAACTGCGGGCCCGCGGCCGCCAGCCAGGTGCGCTGCGACTCCGGGGCCCCCCCGCCATGGTTGCGGAAGTCTGCCGCACGGCCGTGGTCGGTGGTCACGATGATGTGCGCGCTGCGCCCCCAGCCGGGGTTCGATGCGTCGGCCTGCGCCAGGTAGCGGCGGACCTCGCCCACGAAGGCGTCGGCGAAGCGGAGGGCCTGAATGTAGCCGGCGTAGTCCCCGCGGTGCGCGTACTCGTCGGTCTCGCCGAACCCCACGTAGAGAAAGTCGAGGCGCCGCTCCATGAGGGCGGTCAGCGCCTGCTCGGCGGTGAGGCGGTCCGGGCGGAAGCCGGCCAGCCCCGGGTACGGATCGACGCTGCTGCCAGCCTCGAGCCCGGCCGAGATGTTGGCGTCGGTGCGGGCCGAGAGCGCTCGGCTCACCACCGGCCAGGAGGCGAAGGCCGCCGTTCGCAGCCCCCGCGCATCAGCGCGGTCGAGCAAGGTGGCAGAGGTGGTGCGCGGGCAATCGTTGTTGCTGCAACCATCGGCCTCGGCGCCGGAGAACAGCTCCAGGTACCCGGGGAGCGAGACGAAGTTCGGCCCCGACACCCGCATGGGCTCTTGACCGGGTGCGCCAGCGAACGCGCCGCCTTGGCGCACCATCTCGTACAAGTTGGGCAACAGCTCACGCGCGGTACGCGCTGGCTTGCCGCCGGTACGCGCCGGGTCTTCGCCCTCGAAGATCTCCTGCCATCGCACACCGTCCACCGTGATGAGGATCACCGGACCGGGCGTGCCGTAGCGTGGCTCCGCCGAGACGCGGGCATCGGTTGCGGCGCTGAAACCAAGGATGAAGAGAAGAACGCAGATGCGAGCAACGAGCTGCATGCATTCAACATGGGCATGCCAAGTGACGAACCCAAGTCGATTGTCGCAAACTTGTAGAAGTTGTAGGGCTCACGCAACGCGCGACGACGTGACGACATCGTGTCGCCGTGTGCGCCGAAACGACCCAGCGAGGCGAAACGCCACGCCCCACGACGCACCGAGACGTGGCGCACCGCAAGCCGTCATACATGCACCATGCATGTATTGACTCGCCGCCACCGAAGAAGCAACCCGTCATCCCGAGCGAACCAAGGGCAACGTCAGGAGCTCCAAGAACCACGCTGTCATCGCGAGCGAAGCGAGGGACCCGTCTCGAGCGAAGCGAGGGACCCGTCTCGAGCGAAGCGAGGGACGCTGCGCACTTCGATCACATGCGCCGCGCGAGGAGACTGAGTTTTTTTCGTCAAGACCGAGGGAGGCCAAGGAGGACCGCGCGGAGCGAACTCCTGTTCGTGAGCACGTCCGACGTAGGCATCCCGAAGGTATTGGCGAAAAAAACCAGTCTCCTCAGATGCCTTCGTCCATGCGGCGTAGCCCCTCGAGGAGCAGGCCCTCGCTGGACTCCTGGATGACCTTGGCAGGCGGCACGAAGGAAGGGTCGAGGGCGAAGTCGCCGTCGGTGAGCTTGAGCAGAAGGTAGAAGGCCTCGGCGCCTTTTTGCCCGGAGAAGGCCGCGTCGGCCACGGCGCCGTCGAGGAAGTGCACTTCGCCTTCTTCGCTGCCCGCGCGAAGCACCAGCTTGCCGCTCTTTCGGCCGTGGAAGAGCACCTGGACGATGTCGGGGATGCTCATCTCGCGGAGCGAGCCGGACACGCCGCGAGAGACCAGCTTCTTGGTGTTGCCGGTGAGGGCGCGGAGCTTGGCCACCAGCACGTCGGTGGGCGCCGGCTTGGAGACGAAGTCGAGGACCCCGAGCTCGAAGGCGCGCTGGGCTTCGGCGCGGTTCTGGATGGCGGTGTGGATGACCCAGGGCATGTCCTTGCCCCAGTTGGACGCCCGGGCCTCCGCGAGGAGCGCGAGGCCGTTGCCGTCCGGGAGCGAAAGCTCGGAGATGACCAGCTCGACGTCGCCCTTGCCGAGCAGCGTCTTGGCGCTCTCCATGGTGCGGGCGGTCTGCACCTCGAAGCCCTGCTCGATCATGCGGAGCTCGAGCACGGTCGACTCCTCGGGATCCGGGTCGACGATGAGCGCGCGGCGGCGCGTGGCCAGAAGCCGCGCCTTCATGTCCTCGCCCATGATGACCGTCTTGAAGAGGTCCACGAGATGCGGATCGAATACACGCTCTTTGTGCTTCACCAGCACCGCGCACGCGTCCGAGGCCTCGAGCTGTTTGCGGTAGGGGTTCCGCGGGTTCTGCGTGAGGTCGGCGTACACGTCGGCGAGCGCCAACACCCGGGCGCCGAGAGAGATCTCTTTGCCGGAGAGCCCGTTGGGAAAGCCGTCGCCGTTCCACCGCTCGTACATCTGGGTGATGGCGTCGCGGGTGGCCTTGGGGATGTTCACGGCTTCGAGGAGCCGCACCGGCGTCTCCACCACCTTCTCGGCAGCGACCCGATGGCCGTCGTAGTCGGCCACGTTGAGCGCGGTCAGGTGGAACTGCCCCATCTTCGCCAGGTCGTGCAGGTGCGCGGCCATGACGATGCCTTGCGTCTCTTCCTTGGCGAGGTTCAGGCGCTCGCAGAGGCGACGCGCCAGACGCGCGACGTGGGCCGAGTGGCCCCGGAGCTCCGCGCGATTGTTCTCGAGGAGGCTCACCAGCACGTTGAGCAGGTCGAGCGTGCCGTCGAAGGTGAACTGCGCTTCGGTCGGGGCTTGGGGCGCAGGCGGCATCGCGGTGAGCGGCGTGGGCGAGGCCGGCGCGAACGCCGCGTTGCCGAAGGGTGCATCGAGGGCCATGGCGGCGTTGCCGGCGTTGCTAGGACCGGGCGCAGCGGTGGGAACGGCTGCGCGGGGAGC
>JABFRG010000539.1 GCA_013141295.1 Polyangiaceae bacterium | reverse complement strand
CCGCTTGGTGGCTTCGTCGGCGCATCTTCGGCGTGTTCGGACCGGGCGAGGCGTACGAGCGCACCATCCAGACGCTCAAGAACGACAGCAACCCCACCAAGCGCGCCTACGCGGCCTCGGCCCTCGGCGAGTTCCTGGCGGCACCGGGCATCGACGCTTGCGCCGAGGCCATCCAGAACGACTCCGACGCGGGCGTTCGCGCCGCGGCGGCTTCGGCTCTGGGCCGCCTCAACAGCGACGGCAACGGCGCGCTCACCAAGGCCCTCTCCGACGGCGACGGCAAGGTGAAGCTCGCCGCGCTCAAGTCCGCCAGCATCATCAACACCTCGGTCGACGTCGCGAGCGTCGCTCGTCTGGTGGACGACGGCAACGCGGTGGTTCGTCGCCGCGCCCTCGAGGTGCTCGACACCTATCGCGCGAAGGACTCGGTCTCCGCGGTGCTTCGGCTCGCCAAGACCGACGCCGACGCCGAGGTTCGTCTGGCTGCCTGTCACGCGCTCGGATCCTTCGGCGACGCCTCGGCTCGCTCGGCCCTCGAGAGCATCGCCCAGAGCGATGCGAACGGTCTGGTGCGCGATCAGGCTCGCATCGCCGCGCGCCGCCTGTAAGAGGCCGGCAGCGCTCCACCCACACGCGCGCCGCGCAAAATGAGCGCGGCGTTCTTGGGTTGGAAGCGGCGACGACAATGGAGGCGGAGCGGTGTTTGTTCGCAACACCCCTCCGCCTTCGCTCCATTCGCCCTATACTCTCGTGCTGGAGGTTCTGGTGCGCCCGCTTGCCTTGTCGCTCGCCCTTTCGGGATCGTTGGCCGTTGCTCTCTTGCCCACCGGCTGCTCCACCAAGGAGCCAGAGCAATCCACCTACTTCGATCGCACCATCAACCCGGTGCTCACGTCGTCGTGCGTGCGGAGCAACACCGGCGCGGGTTGCCACGTGGCCAACGCCAAGGGCAACGCCTTCGGAAACCTCGACGTCTCCAACTACGAAGGGGTCGCCAAGCGACGCGACCTGCTCCTCGACTACGGCCCCTACGGGCAGCCGGCCTTCCTCATCAAGGCCACCAACCCGGCGCAGGTGGAGATCCAGTCGTACGACGGCGTGAAGACCACCATCACCACCGACATCAAGCACACCGGCGGGCCCATCCTCGACCCCACCGCGAGCGGCTATCAGGTGCTGCGGCGATGGATCACCAACGGCGCCACCGAGAACAACAGCGGTCCTCCGGCGCGCAACCTGGAGCGCGGGCCTTGCAACCCGGTGGTCCCGCGAGAGGCGGGCTTCGACCCCAACGTCGACCCGCAGACCAAGGACTTCGGCACCTTCAAGGCCAACGTCAGCGGCGTCATCCAGAAGAACTGCAGCGCCGGCAACTGTCACGGTACCAGCGCCAACGAGCTCTTCTTCACCTGTGGCGACACGCCGGAGCAGGTTCGCTGGAACTACCGCGCGGCCAGCGAGTACCTGGCGGCGACGCCCGAGCAGAGCGAGCTCTTGCGGCGTCCGCTCTCACCGCAGCAGGGCGGCAGCTTCCACGAAGGCGGCGTGATCTTCGCCACCCAGGCCAGCGAAGGCTACGAGGCGTTGCGGTCCTGGGCCGCCGAGCACGGCCCGCCGGTGCCCCCCACGGTGGACCCGACCTTCGGATTTTTCGCCCACCGGGTGCAGCCGGTGCTGGTTCGCAAGGGCTGCATGATGGTGCAGTGCCACTCGGCGGCGATGTTCCACGACTATCGCCTGCGCGGTGGGTCTGGCGGGGCCTTCTCGCTCTCGGCAACCCGACGCAACTACGAGCTCTCGCTGCAGCAACTCTCGCTCGACAGTGAAGACGTCGACGCCAGCCGCATCGTGCGCAAGAACCTGTACCGGCCGGAGATCGCCGATACCGGGCGCGGCATCGCACACCGTGGCGGTCCGCTCTTCGAGGACTTCGGCAACAAGATTGCCCGACCCGACCTGTGCGACGCCGCCAACCCGCCGTACGACTACGACAACGGCAACCTCGACCAGATCCCCGGCTACTGCGTCATCCGCGAGTGGCACAAGCGCGAGCGCGCGCGCTTCAACCTCGCGCCGCTCTCGGGCATCGTCTACGTCAAGCGCGTGAGTCAGACCGGCGCCGACCGGGTTCAGGACTTCGACGTGTACTCGCCGGGGGCCGATCTCCGACTCGCCAAGGTGACGCTCACGCTGGCCACCGGGCAGCCCACGCCGCCCACCGCCGATACGTCGCTCCTCGCCGGCTGCGGTCTCGATCGCACCACCGCCGACGTGCGCCGCCCTGCGGTTTCCTGGGATGGCAAGAAGATCGCCTTCGCCGCCCGCAGCAGCGCCGCCGAGCCGCTCGCCATCTACGAGATGAACGCCGACGGAACGAGCTGCGCCAAGCACCCGGACATCAACGCCGGCCCCACCACCGGCAACGGTCTGCTCGTCCACAACTTCGACCCCGCCTACAGCCCGCCCGGCGAAGACGGCGTCATGCGCATCGTGTTCGCCTCGACCCGCGGCAACATCAACGGCCAGGCCTACGACTACGCCGGCCCGCAGCGCATGCCTTCCGATCCCACCAAGCCCAACTCGAACCTGTACGTGTTCGAGCCGGACCCGGCGGGAGGCGGCAAGACGCGCATTCGCCAGCTCACGTTCCTGCTCAACACCGAGCGTCAGCCCAATTTCATGGCCGACGGGCGCGTGATCATGACCTCCGAGAAGCGAGCGCCGAATTTCTACCAGCTCTCGCTCCGGCGCATCAATCTCGACGGCGGCGACTACCATCCGCTCTACGCGCAGCGGGCCTCCATCGGATACCTGCAGGCGTCCTCGGTGGTGGAGCTCTCCGACAAGGACTTCGCCACCGTGTTCAACGACCCCGGTGTGCCCCATCAAGGCGGGCAGCTCGGCGTCTTCAACCGGTCCATCGGTATCGACTTCCAGAGCCAGAAGCCCGGCGACTACCTGCTCGATCCGAGCGTCATCGACCCCGCGGCGCCCGCCTCACCGGAGCCGAACTTCTTCATTCGTTCGCTGCGCTTCCCCGATGGCAGCGCCTCGGGCCGTCCGGGCACTGCCGGCTCCGGCGTGTACGCCACACCGGCGGCGCTGCCGGGGGGCAACATCCTGGTGAGCTATGCGGCCGCGGCCGACCCGGGCAGCAACAATGGCGACTACGACCTCTACGTGATGGACAAGATGACCGGCGGCAAGGTGAAGATCCTCGGCGATGCCGGGGTCGCCGAGGTCGAAGCGGTGGCGGTCTACGGCCGCGCAGGCAAGGGCATCTTCCGCTCCACCTTCGACGAGCCCAACGGTCACACCCAGGTCTACGAGGGGAAGTCCGAGGCCGACATCGTCGTCGTGAACATGCCCATCCTGGCGTCGCTGCTCTTCCAGAACACGCCCACCGGGCGCTTGCTCGACGAGGACGCCAAGTCGTTCCAGGTGTACGAAGACCTGCCTCCGACTCCCGAGGTGACCACCTTCGAGGCGGGCGGCGCCAACGTCGTGAGCGACGCCTTCGGCAAGGTATACGTGCGTCGTCGATTGCTGGGCGAAGCGCCTCTCGCCAAGGACGGGTCTGCCCACGTCGCCATTCCCGGTGGCGTCCCCATCGTCCTCAAGCTACCCGACACCACGCTCTCGCTCGAGAAGAAGCTGCCCCGCATCCAGCGCGAGGCGATGATGTTCTACCCTGGCGAGTACTCGCACCAGTCGTTCCAGCCGAAGTTCTTCAACAGCCTGTGCGGGCAGTGTCACAGCGCCATCTCCGGCCGCCAGATCGACGTGGCGGTGCAGCCCGACATGCTCACGCAGGCGTCGCGCGTGGAGGCCAAGGACGCCCCGGCCATCAACGTCAACTTGCCGCCCAACCAACGCGGCAAGATCGAGGGCCCGCCCACCGGGCCGTGATGAATAAGTATGTAGTCTGCATTGTTATGGCGCTCGCGCTGGGCGGTTGTCGCGGAAAGCTGGTGGCGCACGCCGATATTCGCGCCAGCGGCGCATCGGCCGAGGTCACCACGACGCTGCCCGCCGGCGCCACCATCTGGGCCGACACCGATGGCGAATGGAACGGCTCGAAGAACAGCTATATGAGCGTCGCCTACACCATCGAGGTGATGGAGGGCGGCAAGGCAACCGGTAGCGTCACCTGCGACACCAGCGCGACCGAGAGCGCCGTGTGCGGCAGTATCACCAACATCGGCGGGCACCACTCGGGCGACTGCGAGCTGCGGCTCGCGACCTGCAAGCTCCCCAACGGGGTAACCGGCGCGGTGACGCTCAAGATCACCGCCAAGACCGGCGCCAACGTCACGGTCGCGCGGAACCTCTCGCTGAACTTCCGCGTCGACTGAGGCCAGCTAGGCTCCGCAGAGATCGACCGCCAGGATCGACGTGGTCAGGGCGAACGAGAAGAGCCACTCGTCGACCATTTTCGTCAACGCATCGGTCTCGTGGCCGCTGGCGAGTCGAGCGCGGGCAACGTCACACACGGCGAAATCGAGGAGACCGGCGCGCGCGAACGCCTCGCGAGACCAGTATCGGCCCAGCTCGGGATCCGCGAGCACCGGCCCGAGCCATTCTGCAGTGGGCGTGTAGAGGGGCTGCTTGCGCCGACGCGCGATGGCCTTGGGGAGCCGCCCGGCGTGCATCCGTCGAAGCGCTCGCTTGTCCTCCAGCAGCGTCGCCCGCAGTCGCATCGGGAGCCGCAGAGCGAGCCGGACGAAGTCGTCGTCCAGGTAGGGGAAGCGCAGCTCCACGCCGTGGGTGCTCCCCATGCGATCGCCCATGTGGAGGACCCACCGCGGAAGCCGCTCGGTGATCTCGAAGTGGAGGTTCCGCTCCAGGTTGCTCAGGCCCTCGCTGGCGGGGGCGATGCGCTCGCGAAAGTAGGTGCGCTCGGACTCTGCGTACCGCGACGCTTCGTCGACGAGCGGCGTGGCCAGGGGATTCCGCGCTTCGAGGCACTCCCACAAGGCGAGGTTCTCCGGATGGAACCCGAAGTGGTCCAGCGTCGCTGCCGCGCGGCGGGGCGCATGGCTCGCGAGATACGCGCGGGCGACGGCCAGGTCGAGATCGAGCCAAGGCGCGAAGCGACGAATCATCGGAAGCGCCGGGCCGACCGCACCGACCACGGCGCCCGCGCTGGCGAGCAACGGGCGAAGGCGCGCAACCCGGTAGATCTCGTATCCGGCGAAGAGCTCGTCGGGGCCTTCGCCGGAGAGCACCACCGCGGTCCCGTCGCTCCGTGCGCGCTTCGCCAGGGCCGCCAGCGCGAGATCGCTGGTCCACCATTGGGGCATCTCGGCGCGCGTTGCGTACTCGACGTAGTCGGCGAGCCCGAGGCTGGTGATGGCGACCTTTCGCGTGCGCGCTCCGAGGGCGTCGGTGACGCGATCGATGTGCGACTCCTCGGAGTAGCGCACGCCCGGGAGCACGAGGGAGTAGAGGCGCGGCGATGCGCTTCGTGAGGCGAGGTCGGCGGCGATGCCCGACGAGTCGACCCCTCCGCTCAGGTAGCAACCGACCGGGACGTCGACGTCCACGGCGCGGCCCATGGCCCGGCGGAAGGCGCGATCGAGTCCACCGGCGGCGTCCGCGAGACGGGCCGGTTCCGGTGCCAGCCGGAGGGACGCCCACTGCCGCACCCGTGCGCGAGCGTCCTCGACCTCGAGCGACAAGAGCCAGCCCGGCTCCACGCTGCGGACCCCCGCGAAGAACGTGCGATCGCCCAGCGGATGGTTGAAGCGGAGCATTTGCCGGAAGGCGACACGATCGACCGAACGATCGATGCTCGCGTGGCGGACGATGGCCTGGGCTTCGCTCGCCACCACCACCACGCCGTCGGCGCGCCGTGCCCACACCAGAGGCTTGATGCCCGTGCGATCGCGCGCGGCCAGCACGCGCCCCTGGCGGGCGTCGAGGAAGACGAACGCGAACATTCCCTGGAGCCGAGGGAGCGCGTCTTCGCCGTGGATACGAAGGGCGTGGAGGAGCACCTCGGTGTCGCAGCTGGTTCGGAACGCCACGCCGTGCTCGGCCTCCAGCTCGCGCCGCAGCTCTCGGTGGTTGACGAGCGCGCCCGAGAAGACGAGGTGCGCGTCTTCGAACGACATCGGCTGGTCGGCTTCGGGCCGCGGATCGACCACCCGCAGCCGCGTATGCCCCAGCGCGACGCCTCCTCGAATAGCGTGGCCCACGTGATCGGGCCCCCGATGTACGAGCGACGAAGTGAGATCGACGATCAAGCGACCGAGCTGCTCGGACCCGAGACGAGCGCCGATGACGGCGGCGAGCCCGCACACTACCCACCTCCCTTGCGCCAGCGCAGAACCACTCCGCCTCCCTCGTTATGATGGCTCGAGATAGCAGCAGTATCCCTGGATTGCACGCCCGGGCCGCGCCCCTTTTGGCGCGTTCCGGAGGCTACGATCCGCGAGGTCGCGCCATCGCCTACGCAATGTGCACGCGTGGATCGCATGTGTGTGTATCGTACATCTACCACGGCGCTGTCGGGACACGTGGCATTCCGGAACGGAAACGCGCTTCGGCCTTGGCAGGAGGGGAGTCCTGGAGAATCGTCTCTGCACCGTGGCACCTCCGCTAGCGATTCCTCGCGTTCGCGTTCGTCGGCTCCCGCGTCTCGTGGAGGTCGACGACCCAACGCTGCCGCGCGGAGCTGCCGCTCGTCCGGCGCTCAGCGACGAGGAGGCCGATGCACTGGTGCGGGACGAAGAACGGGCGCATCCCATCTCGGCGATTCTTCCGCGCCGAAGTCCGACCCTCATCGGCGTCGAGCCGGAGCCCGAGATCATGCGCGCCGCGCTCGCTGCAGCGCCGCTGCCGACGTTCGCCGACGAGCCCGTGAACGCCTTCGCGCCCAAAGGCGACATCGAGGTTCTCGTCGAACCCCTCGTCGAGGTCGCGCCGCGCCCTGCCGAGCCGACGTTCACGGAAGTCGACCTCGTCGCGCCGGTCCGTCCGCGGTCCCGCGGCGTCGCTGTCGTGCTCCTGACGTTCACGGTGTTCGTCGCCGCCGTTGTCGCTGCGTTGCTGCTCGCGGGTCGCACCGATCTGGTGTGGCCCAACGATACGGGCGTTCTCCGCCAGGTCACGCGCGGCCGGCGCACCGAAGTTCTGCGCGACGTGCGAGGCACCCGCATCGAAGCCCTCCCCAAGTCGCACCACCGCCACCGCTAGCAGCGTTGCCACCCTGGTGGTATCCGTCGATGGCCGATGGATTCGTTCTCGCTACACCTGGTCGCGACCACGGAGGTCATGGCGGATGCTTTCCGGGCGCGGTTCGATGCCGACGTCGTCGTCACGCTCGGGCGGTGGGAAACGCTTCCGCCGCACGATTGCTTCGTAACCGCCGGAAATGCCTATGGGCTCATGAGTGCAGGCATCGACGCCGTCGTCGTGCGTGAGCTCGGAGAGGCCGTACAAGCCTCGGTACAACTCCGCATCCTGAATGAGTTCCTCGGAGAACAGCCGGTGGGCACCGCCTTCGTGCTCGAAACCGGCAACGCGCGCGTACCGTTTTTGTGCCACGCGCCGACCATGCGAGTCCCCGGAGATATCGCGGGCACCGACCACATCTACCGCGCGACGCGGGCTGCGCTACTGAGCGTGTATCACCACAATCGGTCATCTCAGCGCGCCATCCGAAGCGTCGTGTTTCCTGCGTTCGGCGCCGGTTTCGGACAGGTTGCGCCCACCGAAGTGGCGCGACAGATGGCGGTCGCATGGAGGCTCTTCCGCGAGCCGCCCTATCCCCCGAACTGGGATCGGATCGTCGAACGCGAGCGGCTCATCTGCTGGGACGGGAACGAGCGCCGCGTACGGACGTAGACGCGCAGCGACTACACGCACGAGGAGCGCTGAGGGCGCAACGGAGGAGCGGGTGTCCTAGTGTGTGTATGGTGCACGAACGCGAGCTGTGCTTGTCGAGGTCGCAGATGGTTCGGGTTCGGGTTCGGGGTCGGGGCTTGGGCGAG
>JABFRG010000119.1 GCA_013141295.1 Polyangiaceae bacterium | reverse complement strand
GGGTCTCTCCGCACCGGCGCTGAGCCAGAGCGTGCGCGCGCTGGAGGAGCGCCTGGGCGTTCAGTTGTTCCGGCGCACCACCCGCAGCGTGACGCCCACCGACGCGGGGCTGCGGCTGGCCGAGCGCGTGGGCCCGCTGCTGGCGGAAGTGGTGGCAGCGGAGAAGGAAGCCGCGGGCGAGGCAGGCTCGGTGCGCGGCGTCGTGCGCCTGAACGTTCCGCGGGTAGCTGCCATGCGTTGGCTCGCCCCGTGGATCGGCCGCTTCGCCAGGGAGTACCCGGACGCGGCGCTCGACGTGACGGTGGACGACGCGCTCCGGGACATCGTGGCCGGGCGCTTCGACGTGGGCATCCGCCTGGGAGAGCACCTGGCCCCGGGCATGGTCGCGATTCCGCTCCAGGGCAAGCTCACGCTGGCAGCGGTGGGCTCACCCGCGTACTTCGCGGCCCACGGCGAGCCGCAGGTGCCGGCCGATCTCGCGCGGCACCGCTGCATCGGGTTTCGCCTGCCGACCCACGGAAACCTGGTGCGCTGGCAGTTCGAGCGGCGCGGGCGCCTGGTCGACGTGGCGACCACCAGCGCGGTGGTGGTGGACGACACCGAGCTGGCGATCCGTGCGGCGGCGGCCGGGGCCGGCATTGCCTACATGCCGCGGGACGAGGTCACCGCGGACCTGGAGGCGGGCCGGCTGCGAAGCGTGCTCGAACCGTGGTGTCGTACGCTGCCCGGCATGCACCTGTACTATGCACGTCATCGGCACGCGTCGCCGGCCTTGCGGGCGTTTCTCGCCATGGTGCGGGCGGATCTCAAGGGCAGACGCCGAGCCCCTTGATCCAGTCGCCCACCGCCGCCGCTCCCGCGGTGTCGACCACCGAGGTGGCGATATTGGGCATGCGGCCCCCGCCCGCGGTGTCGACCACCATACGGCGCCAGATGAGCGATCGCTCGGGATACCCGGGCGCCACCAGGCGCGCGCCCTCGATGCCGTAGTCGGCCACCTCGGGCACCAGGTCGCAGATGCGTGCGCTCTGCAGCGGCGTGGCGAAGCGAAGGTCCATGGCAGCGCCTCCGGCCCCCGACCCCGGTCGGTGGCACATGGAGCAGTTGGCGTGGAGGTAGCTCCGGGCGCGATCCTCGGCGGGCGCGCTGCTGGTGGCCGAAGCGAGCGGCGAGAAGCGGGCGCGCGCGATGGGGTTCGCCAGGTACGGTCCGAAGCGATCGAGCTGGTTCTGGCCGTCGACCAGTCGATTCAACTGCCTCGCCTCGAGGCCCAGCGAGGAGCCGGCCACCTGGGTGTGGCAGACCATGCACTCGCCGCGACTGGGGTAGTACCAGCTCCGATCGCCCACCGCCTTGAGCTTGGAGCCGGTGAGCAGCGTGGCGTCGGTGCCCGCGTCGTTCCACTCGTAGGTGTAACCAGCCCAGCCGCCGTCCGTGTGGCGCACGAAGAGCCGCGTCTCCACCGGCGCAGCGCGACCCGGGAGGCGGAAGGTCTTCACCGCCACGGTGCCGATCGGCAGATCGAAGTCGCCGTCGTCGGCCACGCCGATGCGACCACCGGGAGGGAGCGACACCCATCGGGTTTTGTCCGCGCCATCGCTCCACAGCGGGCTGTTCACCTCGTAGGGAATCACGTCGCCGGGCGGAGGCTTGCCGCCGCTCGCGAGATCGACGATGCAGCCGGTGTCGGCGAGGTGCTCGGCGAGCGTGGTGCTCCCGGCTTCGTCGCCCGGTGCGAGCGCGAAGATGGCGCCGGTGGCGTAGTCGGCCACGTACATCTCGCCATCGGTGCCCTGCCCGAAGGTGGAGACGCGAATGTCCGGCGCCAGCACCAGCACGTTCTCCCGGGTGACCAGATCCAGCGCCCAGATGCGCCCGGAAGCGAAGTCGCCGTACACGTACTTGCCGGCGAGCGCCGGGAGATGCGCGCCGCGGTACACGTAGCCGCCGGTGACGCTCACGCCCTCGGTGCGGCCGTACTCCCAGATGGGGTCGACGAGCCCGGGCGACTCGCAGCCGGTGGCCGGAAGGTAGCAGTGCTTGCCCTCGCGCAGGCGCCAGCCGTAGTTGCCGCCGAGGACGATCTCGTCGATCTCCTCGAAGGATCCCTGCCCCACGTCGCCCGCGAAGAGCTTGCCGCTGCCGCGATCGAAGCTGAACTTCCAGGTATTGCGCAGACCGTAGGCGTAGACCTCCGGCAGGCCACCGCCTTTGGCGAAGGGGTTGGTCTCGGGAATGGCGTACGGCTCGGTGCGCACGTCGAAGCGCAGGATCTTGCCCAGGTACGACTGCAGGTTCTGGCTGCGGTTCTCGGGGTCGCCGCCGGATCCGCCGTCGCCCAGCGAGAGGTAGAGCATGCCGTCGGGTCCCACCGCCAGGTGCCCGCCGTTGTGGTTGGAGTACGGCTGGTCCACCGCGAAGATGCGCGTCTCGGAGCCGGGGTCGAAGGTCTCGCCGCCGTCGGAGGAGTGGAACCGCGCCACCACCGACTCGAAGACCACGCCCGGCTTCGGATGTGTATAATACATGTATGCGATGCCGTTGCTGTCGAAGGCCGGGTCGAAGGCCAGCCCCAGGAGCCCCGACTCACCGCAGCAGGCGACCCGCTCCGCGATGTTCATGACCACCTTGGCGGGCGCCGCGTCGGCGCCGAGGCTGCGCACCACCCCCGCCTGCTCCAGCACGTAGAAGCGGCCTCCGGGGCCGGGCACCAGCTCCACCGGCGAGGCGAACGTCACCGCCGGCCAGCGTCGCTCCAGATGAACGCCCGAGGCTCCGGGCCGCAAGGGCGCACGACAGGTGGAGGCCACCGCCGCCGGCGCGTCCGTCGCATCTTCGCAACCGGTGGTGGGGAGCAGCGTCGCCGAGAGCGCGAGCAACCAGGCCTTCCAAGCGCGCATGCCGCATCGTACCGCAAGTTCCGGTTCGGACCCGACTCCGTGTCAGCGCCCGAAGGTCGCAGCCCAGGCCAGGACCGTCTTGTCGTCGACGAAGGCGTTCTGCTCGGGAATGTCCTCGCTGGCGCTGGAGAGGCTCACGTTGGAGGTGCAGTAGTGCGCCGCCTGGAACGCCCGGGTGCCGAGCTTGCGGCCGGAGACGCGGTCGTAGGCAGTGGCCTGCTCGTCGTGGAGCGTGAGCTTGGCGGTGGCGACGCCCCGAGAGGCGCCGGTGGCCTTCACGTTCAGCTGGTACACGCAGACGTCGGCGCGGGTGCGGGCAGCCGGCGTGGAGACGACGAAGACGCTCACGTCGCCCAAGGTGGCATCGGCAGCGCCACCGGCCACGCAGCGGGACGATTCGTAGAGGATCGCCGCACGGCGCTTGCTCGCCGGGATGGCGCCGGGCTTTTCCCAGGGAAAGAGCGCCGGGCCGCCGCCGGCGAAGCGGGGGGCGAGCTCGCTCCACACCCGCTCCGTGGTGAGATCGACCGGCGAGACCGCCTTGGCGCCATCGGGAAAGGTGAGCGTGAGGTCGGTGGACCCGAAGGAGGTGCTGGTGGACGTGCAGAGCTTGCTCAGCAAGATGTCCTTGGGAGCCGTGCGCAGACCGAAGTTCACCGGCGCGTCGACGTCGCCCGCAGCGTTGGCCACCAGCTTGGCGCTCCCGACCTGCACCGTCGTGGCCGGAGGAAAGTGCCCCTTCACCCGCGAATCGGCGATGAGGATGGTGCCGTCGCACTTGCGGCCGATGCACGAGATGTCGCCGGAGGAAGCGACGGTCACGGTGGGCGGAAGCGCGGTCTCGAGATCGAGCATGACCGAAGCCTCGCGCCGCCCCCGCTGGGCCTTCACGAAGAGGATGCGGCTACCCTTGTCGCTGGTGGTGGCGGAGAGGTCGACTTCCAAATCGGTCTCGCCGTAGGAGCCGATCTCGGCGGGCGCGCAGGTGATGTTGGCCGAGGAGCAGGTGATCCTGGCGCCCTTCTCGCCCACCAGGTGCACGACCATGGTGGTGGCCGAGCCCGTCTTGTAGCCGGTGGCCTTGGCGGAGAGCTTCATCTTGCCGCAGCCGGTGGCGCCCAGAGCGAGCGACGCGGCCACGAGCCCGGTGGCGGCGGTGCGAAGCGAGGAGGGCAGGGCCGAGGGGAGAAAGGTGCGCATGCGGCGTATGAGTGCAGCCGGCATGCCCGCACGGAGGCGCATATTCCCGGAGAAACGAGGGCGTTTTCGCTTCTTCGGGCGGGCGCGAGCCGGGCGCGCCCGCAGGCTCTCAGGGCTGCGTCAGGCTCGCGGAGCCAGGAGCCGGGCCAGGCCGAAGCCCATCTCCAGCGCCTGACGGTAGTTCAGCCGAGGGTCGCAGACGCTCACGTAGTTCTTGTCGAGGTCTTCTTCCTCGAGGCCGCCGCCGGTGCACTCGGTCACGTCTTCGCCGGTGAGCTCGAAGTGCACGCCTCCCAGGCGGCTGCCCAGCGCGCGGTGCACCTCGTGGGTGCGCTCGATCTCGCGCTCGATGTCGTCGAAGCTGCGGGTCTTGATGCCCGAGGCGGTGACCCGGGTGTTGCCGTGCATCGGGTCCGATACCCAGAGGCCGGCCATGCCCTCTTGCTGGGCGGCGCGCACCAAGGGCTCGATGAGGTGAGTCCGCTCGGCGCCCATGCGTGTAATCCACACGATTTTTCCCCGGGCGTTGCCCGGGTTCAAGATGTCGGCGAGGCGGCGCATGGCGTCGGGAGTGACGCTGGGCCCCACCTTCACGCCCAGCGGGTTCTGTACCCCACGGAAGAACTCCACGTGGGCGCCGGCGGGGTCGCGCGTGCGCTCGCCGATCCAGGGCAGGTGGGTGGTGAGGTCGTAGTAGCCCTCGCGACGCGGGACGGTGCGGGTCTGTGCCGCCTCGTAGTGGAGGTTCAGGCCTTCGTGGCTGGTGAAGAACTCGACCCGCGTGAGATCGTCCACTGCCTTCTCGGAGAGCGCTTCCATGAAGCGGATGGCCTCCGAGAGCGTGGCCACCGTTTTCGTGTATTCTTCACGCAGCTCCTGCGAGAGCCCGGCGCGGGAGGCGAACGCAAGATCCCACTGCTCCGGGTGGTGCACGTCGGCGAAGCCGGCAGCGGTGAGGGAGCGAATGAAGTTGAGGGTCATGGCGGCGTGGGTGTAGCCGGCCACCAGCAGGTTCGGGTCGAAGGCACGCGACGACTCGTCGAAGGCAGGGCGGTTGATGAGATCGCCGAAGTAGCTGGGGAAGGTCTGGCCGTTGCGGGTCTCTTCCGGCGCGCTGCGGGGCTTGGCGTACTGCCCGGCGAAGCGGCCCACGCGAATGATCGGCTGCTTGAGGCCGTGCAGGAGCACCAGCGACATCTGCAGGAGGATCTTCAGCTTGCTGGTGACGATGGGCGGCCGGCAGTCGTCGAGGGTCTCGGCGCAGTCGCCCCCCTGGAGCAAGAAGCGCTTCCCCTCCTCGGCATCGGCGAGAAATGCCTTCAGCCGCTCGATCTCCCAGGAGGTGACCAGCGGTGGCAGGGTCCGCAGCTTCTCGACCGCGCGGTCGAGCTCGCTCGGGTCGCGATAGGCGAAGGGTTGAGACGAAGGCCGCGACTGCCAGGAAGAAGGGGACCAATCCACAGTGCTTGGATAGCACTCCTGCGCATCGAGCGCGCGAGAGTCAGCCCGGCGGGCGCGGAGGAATCACGCGGCAGGCCCAGGCCTTGGTGCTCGAATCGTAGTCGCACACGCTGAAGTGCGGCCCGGACGCGCAGTCGTCGTTGCTGCGGCACTTGTCGCGCGGGGTGTGGCAGAAGTTGCCCACCTGGCCTGGACCGCACTTCTGCGCACCGCAGTCGGCGTCGCCGCGGCAGTTGCCGGGCATGCATCCATTGGGGCTCCCGGACGCGCCGCACGCACAGAGCGACTCGGCGCCGCAGTCCGCGTCGCGGAGGCAGCCATCGAGGGGCATGCAGCCGTTCCGGTCGTCGCCTGCCCCGCACTTACAACGCGCCTTGGCCCCGCACTCGGCGTTGGTGCGGCATTGGTCGTACACGCACACGCTATCGGGCGGCAGCGGCGGCGGGCCGGCGAGCAGGTTCCGCGCGGCCACCGGAAGGGCTCCGTAGCGGCGATGGTCGCGGTTGTCGACGCAGCGCCCGTCGATGCCATTCTTGCATTCTGCATCGGATTTACAGCCATTGGCCGAGCTGGCGTTGCTCGGCGGATGCACCCGCGGCGCGCAGGAGAGGGTGGAGATGACGCTCGAGGGTTTGCAGGTACCCACCGGCGTGCTGGCGACCGGCGCAGTGGAGGCGCTGGTGCTCACCGGCACGCTGCTGCTGACCGGCACGCTACTGCTCGCGCCTTCGGCTGGTCCGGTGGGAAGGGCCGGATCGCGGGCTCCCTGGCAAGCAACCACCGCAGCCAGGACCGCGAACGAGGAGAGCATGAAGGAGCGTCGGAGCATCGCCAGAGAGGGTAGCCGAAGCGATAGCGACGCGGGGCGCGAGAGTCAGCCCGGCGGTCGGGGAGGAATCACGCGGCAGGCCCAGGCCTTGGTGCCGCGGTCGTAGTCGCAGATCCGGAACTGCTGGGGCGACGCGCAGTCTTCGTTCGTGCGGCACGTGTCGCGCGCGGTGTGGCAGAAGCTACCGGCTTCGCCCGCGTCGCACTTCAGCCCCCCGCAGTCGGCGTCGGTGCGGCAGTTTCCCGGGCTGCACGCGTTGGGGCCACCGGAAGTGCCGCAGCTGCAGAGCGCGTCGATGCCGCACTCCGCGTCGCGGAGGCAACTGTCGAGCGGGACGCACCCGTTGCGGCCTTCGCCCACACCGCACGAGCAGCGCGAACCGGCGCCGCACTCGGCGTTGCTGCGGCAGTGGTCGTAGGTGCACACGGTCTCGGGCGGCGGCGGTGGCGGCTCGGCGAGCAGGTTCCGCGGCGGTGGCGGCAAGGCGCCATATCGACGAGCGCCGCGGTTGTCGACGCATCGACCCTGAACGCCACTCTTGCACTCTGCATCGGATTTGCAGCCGCTGGGCGAGCTGGCGTTGCTCGGCGGAAGGGTGCGCGGCGCGCAGGTCGTGGTGGTGACCACGCTCGAGGGCTGACACGTTCCCGCGCGAGTGCCGGGCGACGCGCCGGTGCCGGAAGACGAGGCAGAGGAGCCGGGCCCGGTCGCGCCAGGGCCGGTTGCTTCCGGGCCACCGCGACACGCGAGCACCGAGGCAAAGGCGGCAATCGAGGTGACGATCCGGGAGAGCTTGAGCATCGACGTCGATGCTAGCCGAAGGCTACATCGCGACGAGACTACTTCTTGGCGCGAAGGATGGCCGTATCGGTGGCCCAGTAGACGAACTGCTCGTCCACGGCCACGGTGCCGAGATCGGTCGACACGGTGGCCGCGCCGTCGAGGGCCACGGCGATGGGGCTGCCGCCCGCGAGCTTGGCCTTCATGAGCGGCGCGCGGAGCGTCGAGGAAGGGGCCCAGTAAGCAGAGTCGGCGTCGGTGGTCACGGTGCAGGGCGCCGCTTGGCCGGTGGCGAGCGCGGTGGCGGTGGTGCCGGTGAGGCCCATGACGGTGCCGTCGGCGGCGCCCTCGCCGGCGTTGGTCCAGATGACCTTGCCGCGGTCGGCGACGATGCCGCAGGGTGCGTTCTGACCTTCGGCCACGATGGTGCGGGCCAGCGTCTGCGCGTCGATGCGATGAATCACGCCGGCCTTCTTGCCGTTGCCGGCCATGGCCACGTACACGCCGGCGGCGCCCACCGCGATGCCGCGGGGACGAACCAGGCCTTCGAGGATGGTCTCGGGCTCGCCGCCCTGACGCGGGATGCGGGTCACGCTGCCGGAGCCCGCGCTATCGCGTGCAACATACACATAGCTGGCGTCGACCGCGAGGGAGACGATGCCGGGCTCGCCGCGGCTCAAGGTGCGCGCTTCGCCGCCACGCACCGCGACCGCCATCACGCGACCGTCGCTGGTGGACCACACGAGCTCTCGACCGTCGCTGGCGAGCGCCTCGTAGCCGGCGCCGAAGCGGTCGAGGGCGATGGAGAGCACCTGACCGTTCTTGTCGAGGGTCATCAC